>JBBQLF010000223.1:0-7212 GCA_038327695.1 Bryobacterales bacterium | reverse complement strand
ACCTGGACCGCCGTCGTGGCTACCTTTGTGGGATCGAATTAGTTCCCCGGTAAAGAACACGTCGACGTTAATGTGTAAGAATCTTTTTTTGTTGGAGGCGCGGGGCGGGATCGAACCGCCGAATAAAGGTTTTGCAGACCTCTGCCTTACCACTTGGCTACCGCGCCGGGACAGCGATTGAGTTGTACGGTGCGGCTGGAGGCGCGGATCGGAGTTGAACCGATGATGGAGGTTTTGCAGACCTCTGCCTTACCACTTGGCTACCGCGCCCCGTCTCTGGCACCGACACCTCTACTATAACCTGTTGGAGCCATTTGGTCTCGGGCGGCGTCTACAATGGTGAACGTGCCCAGCCGGTGGATTACTCTCCTTGCCCTCGCCTGCGCCGGCCTCCCCGCCGCCGCGCAGCCCACCGCCATTATGCCCCTGCGCGACGTCAAGCCCGGCATGAAGGGCATCGGCCGCACGGTCTTCAACGGCGCCAAAGTGGAGGAGTTTCAGGCCGAGATCCTCGGCATCCTGGAAAACGCCGGCCCCAAGCAGTCCATCATCCTGGCGCGGCTTTCCGGCGGTCCGCTGGCCCATACGGGCGTCATGCAGGGCATGAGCGGTAGCCCGGTCTACATTGACGGCAAACTGATCGGCGCTGTGGCGCTCTCGTTCCCGTTCTCCAAGGACCCAATCGCCGGCATCCGGCCCATTGAGGAGATGCTCGCCGCCGGCCCCGCGCCGCGCCGCGCCGCCGCCACGCCGGAATCGCTGCCCAAACCCCAGGAATTCGACTTGGGCTCCACGAAGATGACCGAGATCGCAACGCCCTTCTACCTGAGCGGATTCACGCGCGGCACGTTCGATCACTTTGCGCCGATGCTTCGCGCGGCTGGCCTGGAACCGGTCCAGGGCGTCTCCGGGGGCGGCCGGCCCACACAACCGACCGCCAAGTCACCCAAGCTGGAGCCGGGCTCGATGATCAGCGTCCAACTCGTCAGCGGCGACATGAGTGTGGGCGCCGATGGGACCGTCACCTACATCGACGGCAACCGCATCTATGCTTTCGGCCATCGTTTCCTCTCGGTCGGCGACACGGAACTGCCGTTCGCCCGCTCCGAGGTGATCACCCTGCTGGCCAGCCAGAACTCCTCGTTCAAGATCTCCACGCCGAAGGAGTGGCTGGGCACCGTCACGCAGGACCGGACCTCGGCCATCTCCGGCGAGCTCGGCCGGACGGCCACGCTGCTTCCGTTGTCAATCAAGGTTCGGAGCCATACCGGCTCCGCGCGGGACTGGTCCTATAAGATGGACGTCGTCCAGGACCGTCTCTTCACCCCGCTGCTGCTCCAGATGGCCGTCTTCTCGGCCATCGACGCCACAGAGCGCACTGTCGGCCTCGGGACCATCACAATGCGCGGCCGGCTGCTGGTGGACGGCGCGCCGCCCATCCCGCTCAGCAACCTCTATTCTTCTGAACTCGGCGCGCCCAACCAGGCCTCCGCGGCCGCCGCCGCCCCCATCTCGGCTCTGCTCCAGAGCGGATTCGATACGCTGAAGTTGCGAGGGCTGGAGCTGGAATTTGACGTTTCCAATGAGAAGAACCAGATGCAGATCGACTCTGCCTGGCCATCGCGCCGGGAGGTGCGCCCCGGCGAATCGGTCGACATCACGGCTGTCTTCACCGGCGAGCACGGCGCGGAGTTGACGCGGACTGCCACCTATCAGGTTCCGGTGGGGGCGCCCACGGGCACACTCTTCTTCACGATCACCGACGGCCCATCGTCCAACATCGCCGAGTATCGCCAGTTTCTCGTCACGCCGCCGCGCACGCCGGCCCAACTCCATGCCTTTCTCACAGGCCTGCATCCAAACGACCGCGCTTATGTGCGCGTCTGGCGCAACGCCCAATCGTTCCAGATCATGGGCGAAAACCTGCATGCGCCGCCGCCGTCGGTGGCCCTCGCCCTCAGCCGCACCGTCGCGCCGCAAGCCATGTCGCTCGTGACCGAGCTCGCCATGATGCCAGGACCCTTTCAATTCACGGGTTCCAAGACCGTCCAGGTGGAAGTGAAGGACTAAATCCGAATGACCCGCGCCACGCGCCTGTTGTCTGCCCTGCTGTTCGCCGCCGCGCTGTTTGGCGGCAGTTCCACCAGTTGGGAGTGCAACACGTTTTCCGATTTCATCAAGGGCCGCTTCCAGGGCGTTTCGCTGACTCGCGACGGCCGCCTGACGCCCGCGCCGGCGCTCCAGACACTGGCTGCCACGGGCGACGCCGGCATCTGGAGCGCGGCGATTGCTCCGGACGGAACACTGTACTTCGCCACGGGCCATCGCGGTCGGGTATATCAGCTCAAACCGGGCGGGCAGCCGACGGTGCTCTTCACCGCCGCACAACCCGAGGTCTTCGCGCTCGCCGTGGATCCGCAGGGCCGCCTTTATGCCGCCACCTCGCCCGATGGCAAGATCTTCCGGATCGAGAATGGGAAATCTACGGAGTTCTTCGATCCGAAGGCGAAGTACATCTGGTCGTTGGCGATCGCACCGGATGGCACACTGTACGCAGGCACTGGCGACGGCGGCAGAGTCTTCCGCGTCTTGCCTGGTGGCCAGGGTCAGCTCTGGTATGAGACCGGCCAAGCCCACGTCACGGCGCTCGCCGTGGACTCGGGCGGCCGCCTGTTGGCCGGGAGCGAACCGAATGGCATCCTTTATCGCATCGACGCCAAGGACAAGGCCTTCGTCCTCTATGACTCCAGTCTGCCGGAGATCCGCTCCATAGTGCCCGCCGCCGACGGCTCTCTCTATGTGGCCGCGATGGGCGGTTCGCTGGCACAGAAGCAAGCCCAGTCCGCCGCGGCGGCCGCCACCGCGTTGACCAACATACCGATGGTCACCACCAGTATCACCGTCACTGCCGACGCCGCCGCTCTCACCCAGGGCGGTCTCGATCTCAAACCCAAGCCGGATCCGGCCAAGCCGCCAACCGCTCCGGCTACGGAGGCGCCGGCCGCTCCCGCCGTGGAGATCAGCGGCGTGGAGAAGGCCGCCATCTACAAGATCACGCCGGACAATCTGGTCGAGACGCTGTGGTCCTCCAAGGAAGAGAACGTCTTCGATATCGCCGTGCGGGACAACGACCTTATCTTCGCCACTGACCAGCGCGGCCGCATCTACCGCCTCTCACCGGACCTGAAATCCGCGCTGCTGGTGGAGACCCGCGAGGGCGAAACTACCCGTCTCCTGCCCACGCCGGATGGCATCGTAGCGGCCACCAGCAATCTGGCCAAACTGATGAGGCTGTCCAACGGTCCGGCGCCCAGCGGCACCTACGAATCCCCGGTGCACGACGCCGGCAATGCCGCCCGGTGGGGCCGCCTGGAATGGCGCGCCGATTCCGGCGGCGGGCGCCTCGCCTTTCGCACACGCAGCGGCAACTCGCTCCGTCCGGACAAGACGTGGAGCGACTGGTCCGCGCCGGTCACCGAGCCGGCTCAAGCGGCCATCTCCAGCCCCAATGCCCGCTATGTCCAGTGGCAGGTGGAGCTGACCCCCGGCTCGGCTTCCTCGCCACGCCTGGACTCTGTCTCGCTCAGCTACCAGCCGCAGAACAGCCGTCCGGTAGTGCGCAGCGTGCAAGTCACCACGCAGTGGGCCGCCGCCACGGCGAAGAGCGCCTCGGCCCCCGCACCCGCCGCGCCCATCTCCTACAGCATCACCGTCACAGACAGCGGCGACGCCGCCAATGCGCCCAGCGGCGGCACGCCCACGCAGACCATCAACCGCAGCGGCGCGCCCCAGTTGTTCATCTCCTGGCAGGCAGACGACCCGGACAGTGACCGCCTGCTCTACGCCGTCTCCTATCGGGCCGAGGACGAGCGCGAGTGGAAGACTCTGAAAGTTGAACTCCTGGACAACACCTATCTCCACGACGCGGAAGTGTTCGCCGATGGCCGCTATCTGTTCCGCGTCACGGCATCGGACCGCCTGGCCAATCCGCCATCCACGGCGCGCGAGGCCGAACTGATCAGCCAGCCTGTGTTGATCGATCAGACCCCGCCACGCGTTACGCTCTCCAACCAGCGCCGCAACGGCAACGCCGTGGAGATCGACGTGGAAGCCTCTGACGACGCCTCACCCATCCGCCGCGCCGAGTTCTCCCTCAACGGCTCCGTCTGGCGGCTTATGGAACCCGCCGACGGCATCGCCGACAGCCGGGCTGAACGCTTCACCGTCCGGTTCATCGCGGTGTCGTCCGAGGTGAGCGTGGTAGTGCGCGTCTTCGATGGAGCCGGCAATCCCGGCATCGCCCGCGCCGTCGTCAGATAATGGTCAGTTAGCTAGATGCGCCTGGCCGCTCCAATACTGGCCCTGCTTGCTCTCTCTGCCTGTTCGAGGGAAGCCGCGTTCGCGCCTATCCCCCCGCAATCGGCACCCGTCGTGGCCGCGGATCCGCCCTTTCTGCCCTGCTTTTTCAGCATGAACGATGAGCGTTCGGACCAGGCCATCGTGAGAGATATCCCCCTCGGACTTGGCTCCGGAGCGCACCGTTGGACCGCCGGGAACCCCACTGTCCGCTGCAAGCTCCCCACCGCCGGCTCGTGGACGATCGCCATGGATTTCATCGCCTCTGACTCCACGATGAGCAAGACGGGCCCCATCACGCTCACTTTCACGGTCAATGGCCGCCAGGTCACCCAAGTACGTTGTGACAAGCCCGGCCCGAGCCAAGTCCGCGCCCCGCTGCCGCCGGATTTGGCCACGCCCGGCTCCGAACTCGTCCTGGAGGCGGCCATCGACAAGCCCTGGGTGGCGCCCGACGATGGCGCCAAGCTGGGCGTCCTTGTTTCCGCCATGGGATTCATCCGGCCATGAGTATCCTGCTCGCCCTCGCCGCTCTCGCACTCGGCTGGCTCGCACTCGGCTGGCTCGCACTCGGACTGCTCGTCGACAAGCCCTGGGTGGCGCCCGACGATGGCGCCAAGCTCGGCGTCCTTGTTTCCGCCATGGGATTCATCCGGCCATGAGCATCCTGCTCGCCCTCGCCGCTCTCGCACTCGGCTGGTTCGCCCTCGGACTGCTCGTCGACAAGCCCTGGGTGGCGCCCGACGATGGCGCCAAGCTGGGCGTCCTTGTTTCCGCCATGGGATTCATCCGGCCATGAGTATCCTGCTCGCCCTCGCCGCTCTCGCCCTCGGCTGGCTCGCCCTCGGACTGCTCGGAGTGAGGCTCCGGGCTGCCGAACGCTGGCCGGCGGCCTTCGCTGTGGGAATGCCCCTACTGGCCGCCTGGATCCTCCTATTGACGACGGCTCATCTATACCGCCGTAGCCTACTCGTCGGCAGCGCCGTCGCCCTGATGGCCCTCGCCGCATGGCGCCGCCGGTCCATCCTTGTGGAAGGCGCCGCGCCGTTGTCGCGCCCCCTACTGGCCCTCTGCGTCATCGTCCTGGCGGCTGTCAGCGCCTGGACCGCCTACGCCGCCCTGGGCCCGGACACCACACCGCCGGGCCACGACGATGCCATCGCGGCGGCCGCGCAGATTCACCGCGGCACGTTGAAGCCGCGGTGGGACGAGACGGCTCTTTGGAGCGCCGCCTTCGAGGTGGGCGGCCACACGGGCGTGGCCCTGCTCCACGCCTGCTTCCTGCCAGCCCTCGCCCTCACCTTGCTGGCCCTGCTGCGCCGCTTGAGCACGCCCCTGGCCGCCGTGCTGGCCGCCCTGCTGCTGGCTACCGCGCCCGCCCTCGGCGCTTTCGCCAGCCAGGCCGGTATCCAGCTTGTCTGGCTCCTCTGCGTCTTCAGCGCGCTCTGGCTGGCCCACCTGGCGGGCGAGTCGGACCAGCCGCGCCTGCTGGCGGCGGTGGTGCTTCTGGCTGTCTTCAGCGCCAAGCTGAACCTGGATTCGGCGGGCGTCTTCGGCGGCTACATCTTCGGCTGGCTGCCCTGGCAGGCCACGCTGCCGCTGGCCGCAGCCCTCGGCTGGACGCTCCAGCGTCAACCGCTCAGCCTCGCCGCCCTCCTCGTCTTCCAGATCGTCACCGCCCTGCCACCACTCACGCCACGCCCGCAGCCCTCCAACCACGCGCCGGCCGCTCTGGTGGAAGCCGACGCTCCGCCGAAGAGCCTGATTCTGGCCGAACGGCCCATCGCCCGGGCCTGGACCACCCGCCGGGTCACAACAGCCCCGGACCTCCTGCGGATCCTCCAATCCTCCTGGGACGAAGCGCTCCGTCCTTCCAGGCAGCGCACCCTGCCGGTAACCGATACCCCGCGCCGCACCTTCTTCGTGGAACGCGACGGCCTCATCGCCGAGGTCCGGTTCTTCCGAAAGGACGCGGAGCTGGCCCGCGCCCCCACCTGGCGCGTCCGCAGCCTGGCGGGCGAATCCGCCGCAACGCTGGCCTTTGATAACAGCCTGGTGACCGCCTGCGATTGCGCCATCGAGATTGACTTCGGCGCGGCCGAGCGCTTCGACGAGGTCCGGATCGCGGGCACACACGGCGAGCCCGTCAACGTTCCGCCGGGCTTACGGCGCGCCGCCACGCTGGAACTGAAGCGGCGCGGCGTAACACACGTCCTGGTCTGGGAAGGCGGCGCCTTGTTCGGTGAACTTCGCAGAAACGGGCCATACTGGGGCGCTCATGAGATAGGAGGCCGGAATGCCGCGCATCTCTTCGCCCTGGACTAAGGCCGCCGCCGGAATCCTCACTGCCGCCTTCGCCTTCTACGTCTGGCGCGCTGCCACGCTCTCCATCACCGTGGACGAGGCGTTCACAGCCAGTGCCTTTGTCATGCCGCCGTGGTTGCAGATCCTCACCACCTACGACGCCAACCACCACGCGCTCCACTCCTATCTCTGCAAGCTCGTCACATCGCTGGTAGGCATGTCGCCCTTCACTCTCCGCATACCCGCGCTGCTCGGCTCCGCCTTGTACCTTTGGTCTGCCTGGCGGCTCACTCGCACGCTGTGTGGCGACTCCCCCGTGATGCCCGCGCTTTGCGCTCTGCTGGCCTTCCACCCCGGCCTGATCGACTACTTCTCCCTGGCCCGCGGCTACAGCCTCGGCCTCGGCCTGCTGCTCTACGCCCTGGCCGAATCCGAAGACGCCCGCTGGCGCCGGGTCTCCCTCGCTCTCGGACTGGCAGTGGCCGCCAACGCAGTATTCATCCTGCCGGCCGCCGCCTGGGTGGGCGCCACCCTGATTACGCAGTGCCTCTG
>JBBQLF010000222.1:0-7220 GCA_038327695.1 Bryobacterales bacterium | reverse complement strand
GCGTCTCAATCGGCGCTTGGCACTAATTGGAAGCCGAACTTGCGTGCTTTGCGTTCGAGCACAATGCCAGCCGCTCGCGCTACGCGGTATCGCCAAGTTCTTTCCCTCTTTGACCCGCACCGCGGGACTATTGCTCGGAATCGGGTTCTGAGCCGCGCGCGGTTGCAAGCGGGCGTGCCGAGCTGGCATGGTTACTCCGTGACGAGACCTAAGGAAGCCGGCAGAGCGCGCTCAGCTACTTGACTGCGAAGAAGAAGCCGCTGTAGACGCCGCCCGGGCTGACCTTGGCCGGGTTCGCGCCCACCGGCAGGTTGGCCGATGTGGTCATGCCGGCCACAAACGCGGTGCCGTCAGCGCCGATCGCCACCGACGTGGCTGCATCCATGCCCGCGCCGCCGAACATCGTCGACCACACCAGAGCCGCCGCGTCGCTCTTCGCCGGATCGATTCGGGCAGCGAAGGACTCGCTCTGCATCATCGGCGGCTGTTCGAAGTCGACCATACCCTTTACCGGGAAGTCCGCAGACATCGTATAACCCGCCACCGTCACCGTGCCATTGGCCGGGTCCAGCGCCAGCCCGTACGCCACGTCCGTGCTCTTGCCGCCCAGATAGGTGCAGTAGGAGACAAACCCAGCGCCGCTCCTGGCTGGGTCCAGACGGACCAGAAACGCATCAAAGCCGCCGGATTTCACCGGCTGTGCGGCGCCGGAAGTCACCGGCAGGTCGGGCGAGGCCGTGTAGCCTGTGATCCACAGCCGCCCTTGTGAATCCATAAGGCTGGCCTGCGCCGAATCCAGGTCCGAGCCGCCAAAGAAGCTGGAGTAGACGAGGGCATCAAACTTCAGCTTGTCCGGGTCGAGCTTGGTCACAAACACGTCGCCGTAGGAGTTCAGGCCCGCCTGATAAGCTGCGCCCGCCACGGGAAAATCCCAGGACATCGTGGTTCCGGTCAGGTAGATCTTGCCGGAGGCATCGACGGCTGCGCCCGTAATCAGATCCGAGGAGGTACCGCCGAGAAAAGTCACGAAATCCACCACCGAGGCCGGCTGCTGAGAGGGATCGAAACGGGTCACAAAGCCATCCAAGCCGCCGCGATTGGCGCTCTGCAAAGCAGCGTCGGTCACCAGCCCTTTCAATTCCCCCGAGTTGGTGTATCCGGCGATGATGGCACGCCCCTTGGCGTCGATCGCGACGGCCTGGGCGTTTTCCGTCTTCGGGCCGCCGAAGTAGGTGGAGAAGGTCAGGCAGTTGATGCCCTTCTCGGTGGGGTCGTAGTAGGCCACAAAGGCGTCCGTCTCCCCATTGCTGGCCGTCTGCGGCGCATAACCGCCCATCGGAAAGTCCAGCGAAGATGTGTTGCCAGCCATGACCAGGCGATTGCTACCCCACGTCATCGCCGTGATCTCATCGTTGGCCCCGCCGCCCAGGAAAGTGTAATGTGTCAGCCGCCACCCGTTCTCCGTCGGAGTGATGCGAGCCAGAAACGCGTCAGACTGGCCCTTGTTCTCCTTGGCGAAGGAGTCGACGCTTTCAGGAATGTAGGGATACAGGGACTTGGCCGATCCGCCCACCCAGAAACTGCCATCCGGCGTGGCCACGGCCGCGTTGACCACATCCTGCAACTCACCACCCACGTAGCCCGCAAACGAGATCACCGGATCAATCACCAGAGGCAGCGAACGGTCATAGGCGCCCATCACCAGGCGCACCTCGCCGTCGCGCGCCACCTGATAGCGGCTGGCCACGGCCATTCTCACACCGCCACGGCTTTGGTATGAAACGGGCGCCTGTTGCACAAACCCGGAGTCGAACTTCAGGCTGCCATCGGCCTGCAGGCGGGGCCGCGAGCCGGCGAACCGCAGCCGGATGGCCGAAGGATCGGCACCGGCCGAGATCACAAAGTCATACTCCAGGTTCCGGCCGTTGTTGTAGTAGATCACGTCCACGCCCGGATAGACCGATCGCGCCGCAACGCGCTCGAAATGCGGCACGTTCTGCCGCCAGCCTGCCCGGCGATTCCCGATCAGATACTGTGTGGTGGCCTCTTGCCGTGCCAGTCCCTCCAGCGCCGAAGCGGGCCGGGAACCAGGAAAACTGAGCCGCAACTGGCGGCCGGAGGAAACCAAGGAGGCGCCCTGGGGGCTGATGGCCGCCGAGACACGGATCCCTCTGGAAGTAAACGAGGTGCCGGGTGCGGCCGGTTCAAACCAGGCCGGGATCTGCCCCAGGGCCTTGCGGGGATCACTGGTTGCGGCTCCCAGAGGAGACATCAGGGCCGGGCCTAGGCTGGCGGCGGCGAGAATGGACGACAGAATTCGCATGCTTGTGGTTGGTCGGCGCCGCGCACGCGGGCCAATCTCTATCATTATACGGGGCTCGGCGGCGCAGCGGGTACAATCGAGATGGCAGACCGCCCGGGTTGCGCCGGCGCCACCTTCTTGATTGGGACTGGGCCGGCAGCGGGCCCGGGTGGCTGGCAGACTGGATTCCGGTATCGGAAGACGAGTTTGCGCCATGTGCGGAAGGCCCGGCAAGGCTCCGCTGCGCTGCCGCCGGCGGCCGTGGCGTGGGCGGGTGATCGGTGGGGAGTGGCCCGGCGCGGCCCAACTCGCAAGCTGATGCCGCACCACCGCTCCACCCGGACTTCTCGGGCTATCCATTGTGACGCGGGGCGCGGCAGCGCTCCGGGGAGACAACCGCTATGAGACGATCCCCGAGCGCTATCGCAGTCCTCGCCCTTCCGGACCGGCTGGACCGGTACGGCTGGTGATTCAGTGGCACGGCGGAGGCGCCCGGTCGCGTATGCTGAATTCCATGCGGCAGCGACTCTGTTTTTGCCTTGCGCTGATGGCGGGACTCTTCGGCCAGGAGGTCCCGCGGATTGAGGACATCAAAGGGAAGACGGTGCTGCTATTCACACCGCACCCGGACGATGACGCCTTCTGTTGCGGCGGCACGCTGGCCCGGTTGGTGGACCAGGGCAACAAGGTTCGAGTCGTCATCTACACAAACGACGACAAGGGCTCCTACGACCCGGAGATGACCAGCGAGCGCCTGGCTCGCATCCGAAAAGCGGAGGAAGAAGAAGGAAACCGCATCGTCGGAATCCCCAAGGAAAACCTGATCTGGCTGGGCCATCACGACGGGATGCTGGAGTACGAAGACAGCAAGCGCCTGGTGGAACAGGCGACCGAAATCATCCGCCGCTACCGGCCGGACATCGTCATGACGGTGGATCCGGGCGCGGACTCAGTCCGCTGGCACAAGTCGGACCACCGCATGGCGGCCATGAACACGCTGGATGCGATCCGTGCGGCCGAGTGGCATTTGTATTTTCCCAATCAGAAACTGCAGCTCGGCCTTGAGCCGTGGCGCGTGCCGGCGTACCTCTTCTTCTACGTGCTGGAAAAGGACGCGAACCTGTTTGTGGATATCGAGCCGGTGATGGAGAGAAAGATGGAGGCCGGCCTGGCGCACGTGTCGCAGTTTGAGCCGGCCGTCCACAAGTACCGCTCCACGTGGACCGCGGCAGACAAGGCGAAGGCACGGGAGGAGCTCAAGGGCATGATGCTGAAGCGGAACAACCGGTACGTGGAAGCGTTCCGCTGGGCCACCGGCTTCAACCAGTTCTGAGCGGCGGGGAGGATGTATGCAGTTCACACGGCGGACCCTGTTGATGACGGCAATGGCTCCAGCGCTGGCTCCCGGCGAATCCCTGAGCGCGGCACCGCGCCTGCCGCTGGTCCCATTGCTGTGGACCCAGGGCCAGCCGGAGGAGACCATCCGGCGCGCGGTCCGGGAGGTGGCCGAATCCGGCAACACCGGCTTTGTCTGGGAATCGCGCCCGCATCCGGACTACCTGGGGCCGAAATGGTGGGCCGATCTGGGCGCGGCGATCGACGAGGCCAGCCAGCTGAAGCTCGAAGTTTGGATCTTCGATGAATGGATGTACCCGAGCGGGGTAGCGGGCGGCAAAGTGGTGCAGAACCACCCGGAATTCGCCTTGCATACCGTGGAGGGCCGGTCCATTACAGTGGACGGGCCAGCAGCGGCAGGCGAATGGGAGATACCGTCGCCCCTACGAAAAGGTGAGCGGCTTCTGGCCGCCTCGGCATTTCGTCAGAAGCAGGAACCGGCAGACGTCACGCCCAAGGACGGCTCCACTCGCGTCCGCTGGACCAAGCCCGACGGAGAGTGGCGCATTGTCTGGAGCGTGATTCGGGTCCACGAGCCGGCGCCCGGCTGGACCATGAAAAACATGATCGACGTGATGAATCCTGCCGCCACAGCGGAGTTTATCCGGCTGACGCACGAAGACACACTCCGGCATTTCGCGCCCCATTTCGGCAAGACCATCAAAGGCTTCTTCAGCGACGAGACCGGGTTCCGGAACATCACGTCCTATGCGAGCCTGCCCGGAACGCCGGGCATGCCCATGCCGTGGTCCCCGGTCCTGGCCGCCACGTTCCGCAAGTGGAAGCAATATGACATTACCCCGTGGCTTGCGGCGCTGTGGTGGGACGTCGGGCCCCGGGGCCGGCAGGTCCGCTACGATTTCATGGACGTCTGCTCGCGCGCCTTCGCGGAGAACTTCTTCCAGCCGCAGCAGAAGTGGTGCCGGCGGCACGGCGTCGGCTTCATCGGGCACGTGGTGGAAGACAATCACGCCGACCACAATCTCGGCTACGGACCCGGCCACTGGTTCCGCAGCATTCGCTACTTCGACATGCCCGGCATCGATGTGGTGGGCTATCAGGTGACCCCCGGCGTGGACGCCGGCGGTGTGCCCTGGCAACCTCGCAGCGCCGTCGAATGGGATCAGGAACACTTCCAGTTTGGGCTGCCGGCCATGGCCCGCGGCGCGGCGCTGCTCAAAGGCACCCGCGAGATCTTCTCGGAAGCCTTCGGCGCCTACGGATGGAGCCAGGGCATGCGCATGTTGCAGTGGGTGGGCGACTGGCACATCGTCAACGGGATCGCCGTCCTTTCCCCCCACGCCTTCACGATGAAGTACAACGATCCGGACTGCCCGGCGCACTTCAATCGCATGAGCGGCAATCCGCAGTGGCGCCACTACGGCGAATGGGCCCGCCAGTTTGCCCGGATGCAGCAGCTCATCGCCGCCACCGACGCCGTCTATGACGCCGCCGTGCTGTACACGGCCGAGTCCGCTTGGGCCGGCAACGCGCAAAATACAGGCCCCGTGGTCCGTACGCTGGAAACCAGCCAGATCTCGTCGGTGGTGCTGCCGTATGAGGCCTTGCAGCAGCAACCGTTGACGCGCGACGGCGCGTGGTGGATCAACGGGCGCGCCCTGCGATCTGTAGTCCTGCCCCACGTCCAATACGTGCCCGCCTACGTGGCCGGGCGCCTGGTGGAACTGGCCAACGCCGGCGTGAGAGTGATCGTGCTGGAGGCGTGGCCCGGCGCTTCCGTGGATGGCAGGGATGACGACGCGGTGCGGCAGGCGGTCAGCCGGCTGAAGGCATCGAAGAGTGCCGTGCTCACCACGACACCGGAATTGCCGGCGCATATCGGGCGTAGGAACATCGAACTCGACTCGACAGGTGTTAGGCTGATGGCCGCGCTGCGCACAGGCAAGGACGGCCAGTGGCTGCTCCTGCACAACCGGGCGCTGCAAGGAGAAGTGTCGACCCGGGTGCGGCTCCGCGAGTCGCGTCCCCACGCCTCACTGCTGGATGTGGCCAGCGGCCGACGCCTGCGCGTGCGCTCGACCCGGGTCGGCGCCGGGCTGGACATTGACGTCAGAATCCCGGCCTACGGACTCTGGGCCGTACACCTTACCGATACGCCGCAGCAAACCGTCGCCATGCCGGAGTACCGCCGCTATGAACCCATCCAGGCCCAATGGGACGTCAGCAGGGCAGTGGACGACACGGGCGGGAATTTCGAGCGCATGGGGCCGCGCTCAGTCCTGGAGGACTGGCGCAACTGGCCGGAGATGAGCTCCTACTCGGGCACGGTGCGCTACCGCGGAGCCTTTGAGCTGAAGACCGCCGGCGGCGCCATCGGCCTGGACGCCGGCCGGGTGGAAGAGGTTGCGGAACTGGTGGTGAATGGAAAGCGCATCGGGACGCGGATCCATCCGCCGTACACGTGGGACATCACGTCAGCGGTGCATCCGGGCAAGAACGAGTTCTGGCTCGACGTGACCAACACCGCCTATGCCCGATGGAAGGACGCGTTCTCCCATGGGGACGCCGCCAGCGGCCTGTTTGGGCCTGTGCGGATTGGCAGGGAAACCTCCTGACGACAAGCGGACCGGCATATCTCCTTCCCTGCTCCAATGTCGCCATCATGCGACTTCTCAACGGCGTATTGTGCGTATCTGTATCCATGTGGCTCGTCTCAGCGCAGCAGTCCAAACCCGGCCCTTGTGCGCTGGTGACCCAGGCCGAAGTCCAGGAGGCGGTGGGCTCCCCGGTGGCGGCCGGTGTGGTGAACACAACTAACAAGACCGTGTGCGACTTCAAGGTTGGGGATGGCGGCTCCACCGCCGGCATCATGTTGACCAGCAAGTCCGCTGTGGACAACGCCGCCAAAACGGTGGAGGAATTGAAGAAGCGGAACATCAAGGCCGAGGTAGTGCCGGGCTTGGGAGACGGCGCCTACGCCTCCAGTCCCGGCTACGGAATGCAGCAGCTCGGCGCCTATAAGGGTTCCAGTCACGTCATCGTCACCGTGCTCCTGCTCGGCGCGCCCGAGGCGAAGTCGAAAGCGGCCACGCAGGCCCTCATGCGCAAGGCGCTGGCGAGAGTCCCGTAGCCGCCGGCGTTCAGAGCTGCATCCGGACTTCGGCGCTACGGTCAGTGGCGCCACCCCCCGGCCACGTCCCGTAGCCGCCGGTGTTCAGAGCTGCATTCAGACTCTCGGCGCTACGGTCAGTGGCGCCACCTCCCGGCCACGTCCCGTAGCCGCCAGCGTTCAGAGCTGCATTCGGACTCTCAGCCGCGTGAGCCCACCGGCCGCTGCCAGCATGAGTGCGGTGAAGACCAGCGACTTGGTCACGCCCGGCCAACCGGACCCGCACCAGGCTGCCAGCCAGGACATGCTGAAGGCGGCGTAGAAGATGTCCGGCAGCAGGTAGGTGAGCAGCGTGTTCGCCCCGGCTGGCCGGGCGAACGCGGCCCAGGCTGCCAGCCAGGACCCGCCGAACGCGGCGTAGAAGATGTCCGGCAGCAGGTAGGTGAGCCGCGT
>JBBQLF010000221.1:0-7228 GCA_038327695.1 Bryobacterales bacterium | reverse complement strand
GCCGCGCGCGCCCCCGGGGGGGGGGGCGTTGTGGTTGCTGTGGAGTACGAAACGGGGCCTGGGGGGGGGGGGGCGCGGGGTGCAGGTTTGCGAAGTTTGGCTGATCCGGGAGTAAACGATATGGAACAGTGGCAGAGTCCGGTACGGGCGCGGTTGCGAGCGGGCGAGCCGGTGGTGGCGCTGACGATGACCACGCCGGACGTGGAGGCGGCGGCGTATGCTTCGCGGCTCGGCTTTCACCTGCTTTGGGTGGAGATGGAGCATTCGCCCATCACGCTGGAGACGTTGCGGCTGATGGTGCTGGCGACGCGCGGGCGGCCGGCGCAGGTGTTTGCGCGGGTGCCGGTGAACGATTTGTGGACGGCGAAGCGGGTGCTGGATCAGGGCGTCAGCGGGGTGATCTTTCCGTTCACGTCGAACGCGGCGCTGGCGGCGCAGGCGGCCGCGGCGACGCACTATCCGCCGGAGGGACGGCGCGGCTCGGGGGCGGGCCTGGCGACGTTGACGTGGCCGGGCGGCGGGCCGTACTACGACTCGGCCGATGAGCAGGTGGTGACGGTGTGCGTGGTGGAGGAGGCGCGGGCGCTGGAGCAGATCGACGAGATTGCAGCGACGCCGGGCATCGATGTGCTGTTTATCGGGACGAGCGATCTGTCGTTCTCTTTGGGGCTGCGGGGGCAGCAGGGTTCGGCCGAGCATCGGGCGGCGATTGAGAAGATCCGCGACGCGGCGCTGCGGCACGGCAAAGCCGTGGGCCGGCCGGCGGCGACGGCGGCTAAGATGGCGGAGTATCGCCAGGAAGGATTCCTGTTTTTCCAGACCGTCACAAACCTTGGCCTGATGGCGGCCGGGGCGCGCGGGATTCTGGAGCCGCTGGGGATTCAGCCGGCCAAGGAGGACGAGCGTGCGCTTTACTAGGGCGGTTGCCGCGATAGTGGTGCTGGCGCTGGGCGGGTTTGCGGGCGAGCCGGTGATCGAGCGGGTCTTCGGGCCGGAGACGCCGACAGGGCCGTACAAGCATCCGGCGAGTTTTACGGAGATGGCGAACGGGGATCTCTATCTTGTGTACTATGGCGGCGCGGACGAGTACGCGATCCAGACCGGCGTGTATGGGGCGCGCTACAGCGCGGCGGCGAAGAAGTGGGCGGCGCCGAAGCTGATTGCGTCGGACCCGTTCCGGTCCGTGGGGAACGGTGTGGTGTGGCAGGCGCCGGACGGCGTCGTGTGGCTGTTCTACGTGGTGCGCTGGGGCGCGACGTGGTCCACCTCGCGGATTCAGGCGAAGATTTCGCGGGACAACGCCGAAACATGGTCTGAGTCTTTTGTTGTAAGCGAGCGGGAGGGCATGATGGTGCGCGGGCGGCCCATCGTGCTGGCGAGCGGGGAGTACATCCTGCCTGTTTATCACGAGACGGGCGGCGATACGGAGAGTGTCGGGCCGGACTCCACGTCGCGGTTTCTGCGGCGGGACGGAAAGGCGCGGCAGTGGGTGGAGGCGGGCGTGATCCGCTCAAAGAAGGGCAATATTCAGCCGGCCATCGCGGAGATCGCGCCGGGCCATCTGATCGCCTACTGCCGGCGTGGCGGCGGCTACGGGCCGGTGAAGGACGGTTTCATCGTGCGGGCAGAATCGCGCGATGCGGGGCGGACGTGGACCGAGGGCGTCGATTCCAGTTTCCCCAATCCCAACGCAGCCATCGATTTCATCCGGCTGCGGAGCGGGGCTTTGCTGCTGGTTTACAACGACTCGATGAGCGACCGGACGCCGCTGGCGGTGGCGCTATCGGCCGACGGGGACAAGACGTGGCCGTACCGGAAGAACGTCGCGACGGGCCGGGAGTCCTTCGCTTACCCGGTGGCGCTGCAGGCGCGGGACGGGCGCATTCACATCGTCTATACGTCCAACAATCGCAAGGTCATTCAGCACGCGGTGCTGGATGAATCATGGCTGCGGGGCCGGTAGGGACGGAAACGCCGTCTTCATCATGCGCGTCATCCAGGCGCGGTGGCGCTCGATGTAGGCGGTAAAGCCGGCTGGTTTGGACGGATCGAAGGCCGGGCCGGCCCAATCGAACTGCAGGGGTTGCGCCACGGTTTGGGCCTCCGGATCTTCCGGGCGATCGACGTGACGGCCGGCATAGCGGTTGCCACGGAAGCGGACGTCGCTGGCGGGGCCGAAGCCGGGGCCGATGTCGAAGCTGCCGTCCTCATGGCGGCCCACTTCGTGGCCGTAGCGGGCCGTGCCGTTGCTGATGATGGTGTTGTTGACGAACTCGGCGCCGGCGGCGTAGCCTTTCCAATCTGAGAACTGCACGACATTGACGGTCTCGCCGGCGGCGGTCTCGAAGTAGTTGTCATGGACGCGGATGCGCTGGACGGGGCCGGGAATGTGGATGGTCCGGACTTTGTCGTTGCGGCTGATGTTGTAGCGCACCTCGACGCCCTCATTGCCGATCATGGCGCCGCCCGCGGCCGGCTTGGGGGTGCAGATGAGCAGGAAGCCGCCTTCATTGTCGTGCGAGTAGTTTTGCTCGATGGTGGTGTTGCGCGAGTTGTAGTCGGAGTCAAAGCCCTGGCCGTCTTTGAGGGTGCGGGTCCACATGGCCTCGTTGAGGCGCAGGACGGTGTTGTCGCAACTCCAGGGCCAGATGCCGGCGTTATAGGAGGCGGCGCGGCGGTTGCAGTCTTTGGCGATGTTGTGTTCGACGAGGGCTCCGTCGCAGGCCCATGGCACGATGCCGTCGCCGCCGATGTCATCCACGTAATTGTCGCGGATGACGACGCCGGTGGAGGGGAACCACTTGGGCCGCGAAACGAACGCCGATTGAGCGGCGATGGCGCTGCGGTCGACTTTCCAGACGATGTTGCGTTCGATCAGGAGTCCGTCAAAACGGCTGGGCTTGTTCTGGCCCGAGGTGCGGAAGATGATGCCTCCGTTGTCCTTCTTCTTGTTGGTGCCGTTGACATCGTGCACATAGAGGCCGCTGACGACGATGTGCTGCGCGACGCCGAAATCGTCCAGCCACACGTGGACGCCGCGGCGTGGGGCGACGCCGTCGCCACGGTTGGTGACCTCCAGATTGCGCAGCTCGATCCACTGCTGGTTTTTCAGCAGGACGGCGTCTTCGCCGGTGCCGCCGCCGCCGCCGCCGCCGCCGTCGATGCGCGGCATGGCGCCCTTGCCGTAGCGGTCAATCACGATGGGCGCACCGGCGGCGCCGGAGCCGCGGGTGGCGAGAGGGCCGGGCCAGACGCAGCCGCTCTTCAGCAGGACGCGATCAGCCGGTTTCAGTTCCAGCGCGCCGAGTTTGGCCAGGGACTTCCACTCGGGTTTGGCGCAATCGATCTGATAGGTGGCAGCCTGGGCCACGGCGATTACGGATATTAGGATCAGGGATTTCATATTGGCCTTGTGCGCTAACATGATATCCATCCATGAGGGGCGTTCGATACATATTGGCATCGTGCTGCGCCGCGAACCTGTTCGCTGCGCCGCGTCCTGTTGATTTCAATCGCGAAGTCCGGCCGATTCTTTCCGACAAATGCTTTCAGTGTCACGGGCCGGACGAGAAGAGCCGCAAGGCGGGGCTGCGGCTGGATGTGAAAGACGCGGCGCTGGGGAAGGTGATCGCGCCCGGCAGCAGCGCGCAATCCAAGATCTTCCAGCGCGTGAACCATGAGAAGAAGGCGCTGCGGATGCCGCCGCCGTATTCGGGCATTGTGCTGACGGACCAGGAGATCGCGCTGCTGCAGCGGTGGATCGACGAGGGCGCCAAGTGGGAGACGCACTGGTCCTACACGGCGCCGAAACGGGTGGAGCCGCCGGCGGCGCGGCTGGCGGGATGGGCGGCCCATCCGATCGATCGCTTTGTGCTGGCACGGCTGGATCGAGAAGGATTGAAGCCCTCGGCGGAGACGGACCGGATCACGTTGCTGCGGCGCGTCACGTTCGATCTGACAGGACTGCCGCCGAGCCTGGCGGAGATCGACGCATTTCTCAAGGACAGAGCGCCCGGCGCCTACGAGCGGCAGGTGGACCGGTTGCTGGCCTCACCGCATTACGGGGAGCGGATGGCGATGGCGTGGCTGGATCTGGCGCGCTACGCCGATACGCACGGCTACCATATCGACTCGCATCGCGACATGTGGCCGTGGCGCGACTGGGTGATTTCGGCTTTTAATCGGAACCTCCCGTTCGATCAGTTCACGGTGTGGCAACTGGCCGGGGACCTGCTGCCGAACGCCACGCGGGAGCAGCGGATCGCCACCGGTTTCCACCGCAATCACATGATCAATTTCGAGGGCGGCGCCATTCCGGAAGAGTACCAGGTGGAGTATGTGGCGGACCGGGTGGAGACCACCACGAATGTCTGGATGGGCACGACGCTGGGGTGCGCGAAGTGCCACGACCACAAGTACGATCCGCTGGCGCAGAGGGATTTCTACCGCTTCGGCGCATTCTTCAACACGATTCCGGAGAAAGGGCTGGATGGCCAGACGGGCAATGCCGAGCCGGTGCTGGCGCTGCCGAGCGATGCGCAGGAGCGGCAGTTGACGGCCTGGAAGCAGCGGCTGGCGGAGTTGGGCGAGCAGTTGCCGCCGGACGACGTGACCATTGCGGAGTGGATTTGGGAACGCGCGAAGTTCAACGCGGTGACGCCGGAATCGCCGCGCGACGGATTGCGGGCGTGGTATGAGCTGGACGGCAATCTGACGGACATCAGCGGACACTTCCGGAACGGCCGCGTGTTGCGGGGCGACATCTCGTGGAACGCGGGGGGGCCGGTGAACCGGGTTGCCGATATTGACGCGTCCACGCAGATCCGCTTGCCGGCAGGGGTGCTCGACAGCGGCAAGGCGTTCAGCATGGCGTTCTGGTTCCGCATTGGCCGGCAGAAGGCGTCGACGATGTTTCGCCAGCAGGAGGGCGGCCGGAGTTTCGCCGTGGGCTTCGACGAGCCGGAGACGCTGCCGCGGCTGCGGCGCGGGCATCACATCACGCTGCGCTGGCAGGACGGCGCGGGCAAGGAGCTGATGGTGCGGACGCGCGAGCGCGCGCTGCAGGACCGGCTGTATCACTGCACCATTGCCTTTGATGGCAAGAGCGCGGCGGTGTTTCTGGACGGCGAACCGTTTGCGACGGTGGTGGAGAAAGACACGATTGGCGCGATGGCGCCGCTGGCGGCTCCGGTGGAGGTGGGCGAGGGCCGGCTGCGGCTGGACGACCTGCGATTCTACGACCGCGCGTTGAACCGGAGCGAGGCGGTGCGGCTGGCCGTGCATTACCCGGCCGAGGTCCTGTTGATTACGCCGGGCAAGCGGAGCCGGGAGCAGGCGGCGCGGCTGCGCGAATACTACCTGGCGCAGGAGGCGCCGCCGGTGTGGCGGCAGGCCTACGCCGAGTGGAAGGAGTTGCGCGAGAAGCGCGACGAGCTGGAGGCGCAGGTGCCCTCAACGATGGTGATGGCCGAGATGGAGAAGCCGCGCGACACGTTTGTGCTGGGCCGCGGCGACTACACCAACAAAGGGGAGAAGGTCACGCCCGGAGTGCCGGCGGCGCTGCCGCCATTGCCGGCGGGCGCGAAGGCGGACCGGCTGGCGCTGGCGCAATGGCTGGTGAGCCCGGAGCATCCGCTCACTGCCCGGGTGGCGGTCAACCGGTATTGGTCCCTGTACTTCGGCCAGGGCATCGTGAAGACGACCGAAGATTTCGGTTCGCAGGGCGAGCAGCCGGTGCATCCGGAGTTGCTGGATTGGCTGGCGACGGAGTTTGTGCGGAGTGGCTGGGACGTGAAGGCGATGCAGCGGCTGATCGTGACGTCGGCGGCCTACCGGCAATCTTCGAAGGTGACGCCGGCGCTGCATGAGCGGGATCCGGAGAACCGGTTGCTGGCGCGCGGGCCGCGCGTGCGGCTGCCGGCGGAGATGATCCGCGACAACGCGCTGGCCGCGGGGGGCCTGCTGAAGCTGGAGATCGGGGGGCCGAGCGTGCTGCCCTACCAGCCGGCGGGACTGTGGGAGGAGTTGGCCTTTGGCGAGGCGTTTTCGGCGCAGGAGTACCGGCAGGAGCATGGGGAGAAGCTCTATCGCCGGGCCATGTATACGTTCTGGAAACGGACTTCGCCGCCGGCGTCGTTGAACACGTTCGATGCGCCGGACCGCGAGAAATGCACGTCGCGGCGGGCGGTGACGAACACGCCGCTGCAGGCGCTGGTGACGCTGAACGATCCGACCTACATCGAGGCGGCCCGGAATCTGGCGCAGGCGGTACTCCAGTTGCCGGGCACCGATGAGGCGCGCCTGAGCGGAGCGTTCCGGCGCGTGACGGCGCGGCCGCCGACGGCGGCTGAGATGCTGGTGCTGCGCGGGGTGCTGCGCGGACAGATGGAGACGTACCGCCAGGATGGGAAGGCGGCGGCGGCGCTGCTGCGGGTGGGTGAATCGGCGGTGGACGCAAAGATGCAGGCGCCGGTGCTGGCGGCCTGGACGAACGTGTGCACCGTAATCCTGAATCTGGATGAAGCGATCACGAGGGAGTAGGTAGCAGAGATGAACCGTCGTGAACTGCTCTCGCGCCTGCCGGCCGGCATCGGCCTGGCGGCGCTTTCGCATCTGTTTGGGGCTGAAACAAAGAAGGGCATTCCTGGTTTGAGCGGATTGCCGCACTTCGCGCCCAAGGCGAAGCGGGTAATTCTGCTGCACCAATCGGGCGGGCCGTCGCAGATCGATCTGTTCGATTACAAGCCCCAATTGCGGAAGTTCCAGGGGGTGGACCTGCCGGCCTCGATCCGCATGGGCCAAAGGATCACGGGCATGACTTCGGGCCAGGCCACTTTCCCGGTGGCGGCCTCGAACTTCGCGTTTCAGCAGTGCGGCGCCAATGGCACGTGGGTGAGTGATCTGATTCCGCACACGGCCAGGATCATCGACGAGCTGGCGGTGATCAAGAGCATGCACACGGAGGCCATCAACCACGACCCGGCCATCACGTTCTTTCAAAGTGGCAGCCAGCAGCCGGGGCGGCCGAGCATGGGTGCGTGGGTGAGCTACGGGCTGGGCAGCGAGAACGAGAACCTGCCGGCGTTTGTGGTGATGATCAGCCAGGCGCACGCGCTGAACACGGATCAGCCGTTGTTTTCGCGCCTGTGGGGCAGCGGGTTTCTGCCGTCGAACTACCAGGGCGTGAAGTTCCGCGCGTCGGCCGACCCGGTGCTGTTTCTGTCCGACC
>JBBQLF010000220.1:0-7251 GCA_038327695.1 Bryobacterales bacterium | reverse complement strand
CGAGCCGAGCTCCACGTTGGTGGCGTAGACGTTGGTGCTGTCGAGCGAGACTGCTTCTTTCTTTTTGGCTCGACGGGTGCCGTCTTTTTCTATCTTGACGCGCTTGATGGTCTGGACCCTCACCATGCGGTCGGCCACCGGCCAGTCGACCGCCGGTAAATGCCAAAGAGAGTAGGCGTCTTTACCGGCAGACCATTGGCAATCGGCGGGAGCCACTCGCTTCCGCCTTCGATCTCTCTCCACACTTTCGCCAGAGCATCCTTGGTTGACCGCCCTCGCCGATATCCGAAGTTGGCATCATCGAACACCGGCTCAAAGATGGGCTCCAGCCGCTGCAGCAGCGCTTGTTGACATACCCGGCCGTACACCGTCGGTATCCCCAGCGTGTGTCCCCAGCGTGTATCCCCAGCGTGCGATATTCGCCCGGCTTGCCCGCCTTTGGAATCGGGACCTGTCGAACGGGCTGAGGCAGATATCCATCGGCGCGTAGTTCTTCCCGCAACCGGCCCAACTGCTGAGCCTGCTGCGCTTCAAACCCCGCCACCGTCTGTCTATCCACACCTCCGCTGCCGCCGTTCTCCTTGACCCTCTCCCAGGCCATCAACAGATTCTCTTGCCTGTAAACCTTATCAATCAATGAATGGACCTTCTTCTCTCCCGCCGGGTTGATCCAATGCGCCAGTCTCCTGGGCCGCGCTTGTACGGGTCTTTCATCCATGGAACTGTTCCACCAGCGCCGCTTTACTCACTTGCGTCCTTTCTCTTCCCTTCCGTCGTCGCCGGCTGCCTTTTCCGGCCCATTCCGCCGCCGATTACTCGATCACAAGGTTTGCCGCCTCGTTTCAGGTACTACACAGCCGTCCGTCAACTGATCGAGCATCACTCGCCGTTTCGCTTTCGCTTATGGGTTCGCTGACTCCGTGCGCCACCCGGAGACTCGATCAGTATTCCTGAGGTCACTTACTGCTCTTCCGTGCCGTGCCATCCGCAAACACCTTGGTGCGGTGGGTGAATGAGAACGCCTTCGCCTCCATAGTGCAGGCTCGGCCTTGTCCCACCTTCGGCCGACCGGTTCATCGTCGAGGTTGCCCTCATTGATGACGGCCCGGCACTTCTCCTCAAGCCCTTCGGATTCCACCTCGCAGTGGACACCCTGCCCGCCAGAGAACTGCAAGCAGCGGCTTCAGGTCCACCTTGGCTGTTTCCAGCTTTCGCTTTCGTGCCCGTTTAGGCTTCTTCATACCTTCTCCTTTCTCTGGCCCGCGAGACGTTACCCCCGCGTTCGGATACAGCACTCCTCATTCGAGCGCAGGAGGAACTTCAACCCTCATGAGCAATACGCTGCTCAGCACACACTACGGCCTCTGCTGACTTCTCGGCGACTCTCCTCGCCGAGATCTCTTCAGGTAAGGTGCAGAATCGATCCCCTCGTGCCGTCCGGCTCTACCCGATGCGTCTTGATGAACTTTTGGGTTTCGCTGCGCGGAGCCAGCTTGCCGCCCGCACCCGGCCTCACTGCCAGTTTGTGTTCCTACGGCCGTGGGTTTGCTACGCGCTTCTTTCGGCTGCGCCTCACGGCTACGCGCTTCTTTCGGCTGCGCCTCACGGCTACGCGCTTCTTTCGGCTGCGCCTCACGGCTACGCGCTTCTTTCGGCTGCGCCTCACGGCTACGCCTTGCGTTTCGCTACGGTTGCCGTCATCGGCTCCGGTTGGCTCCTTTCATCCAACAAGATCCTGCCCATGCTGGGCATACTCCGCGCGCGCCCCCCCGGTCGCGCCCCCCCCATTCACCGCCCTAAATCATATTCACGGCCCGCCCGGCCAGAATCGCAATCGTGCCCAGCGAAAGCACACTCTGTGTCATCATCAGCGCCTTGGCCCACCGCGTCAGCGGTGGCGTATCTGCCGGCGAAAACGCCGTACTCGTGGTGAACGCCAGAAACAGGTAGTCCACAAACCCCGGCCGCCAGTTCTTCTGCGCGGGCGTCATCGTCATCTGCGGAAACAGAAACGCGCCTTCCGAATGCGTGTCCCGCGCATCGCGCTTGTGCGGGCCGCCCGCATCCAGCCGCCAGTACCACGAGGCAAACACCAGCACGGTGGTCACCCACAACGAACCCGCCGAAACCAGCAAACCCGTGGCCGTCTGGCGCCTCTCCGGAAGGAAAACAATCAACGCGCCCACGGAGAAAACCAGGGCCAGAGTCACCACGCCAGACAACACCAGGCCGAGGACGTGGTTCCAATCGCTCCGGCCCATCCGATGAGTCACAACCGCTGGCACCAGCAGCCCAACCACAACAACCAGCACCAGCCAGTTCGGACCCGGCGTGAGCTGGTCCGGCATCGCCAGATAGAGCCCGCCCACAGCCAGCAAGGCCAAAATCGAGGGCCAGCGCGGCTCGGGCGGCGCATTCCCAACCGCATTGTCTGGTGACTCCGCCATGGCTGCGTCTTCAAGTATACGGCGCGCCCCTCTGAATTGATATATTGTGAGTCCAAGGCGCACGTTCATGCCAGCCACTCCCACCCTTCGCAACGCCCTCTCCGCCGGAGAAGGCATCGTCAGACTGGCCCCCTCCTGGGTCCCCCGGTCCTTCCTCATGCCCGGCGGCCGTCTGAAGCTGCACCCCAACGATCTCTATGCCCTGGGCGCTCATCGCGGCGGTATCGATGAGCGCTGGTTCTCCTCCACCACCAACGCCGCCAATGGACCGGGCACGCCCCACGATGAGGGCCTCAGCTACATCGATTTCGACGGCGCCCGCATTCAGCTCAAAGTGGCCATTCATGAAATCGGGGACCAGTTCCTCGGCTCCGAGGTCATGGCCAAATACGGCGGCTTCAACATCCTCTGCAAGTTCTTCGACAACCTCGGCCCCATTCCCCACCACATGCACCAGACCGCTGAGGATGCCGGGAAAGTCGGCCAGAACGGCAAGCCCGAAGCCTACTACTACCCCCCGCAATACAACTTCACCGGCAACAACTTCCCGTACACCTTCATGGGCCTGGAGCCCGGCACCACCAGAGACGACGTGCGAGGCTGCCTCCAGCGCTGGAACCAGGGCGACAACGGCATCCTCGACCTTTCCAAAGCCTACCGCCTGGAACCCGGCACCGGCTGGCAGATCGACGCCGGCGTGCTGCACGCGCCCGGCTCGCTCGTCACCTATGAGCCGCAGGTCAACAGCGACGTCTTCGGGATGTTCCAATCCCTCGTCGAGGGCCGGCCCGTCCCGTGGGATCTCCTCGTCAAGGACGTGCCCCCGGAGCACCATCACGACCTCGACTACATCATCTCCATGCTCGCTTGGGATAAAAACGTCGATCCCGAATTCGGCCAGCACAACAAGGTGCGCCCCATCCCCGTCCGCGACGAAGGCGCCATGGCCGAATCCGGCTACCGGGAAGTGTGGATCACCTACGGCACCGCCTGGTATTCCGCCAAGGAGCTCACCGTCCTGCCCGGCCGCACCGTCACCATCCACGACGCCCACGCCTACGGCCTCATCCTCACCCAGGGTGGGGGCCAGATCGGCGTCCACGCCGCCGCCACACCCACCGTCATTCGCTTCGGCGAAATGACCCAGGACGAACTCTTTGTCACCGCCGCCAGGGCACAGGCCGGCGTCACCATCACCAACCGCAGCAACACCGAGAATCTCGTCATGCTGAAACACTTCGGCCCCGGCAATCCGGACGCCGATCCGTATATCAAGAGGTAGGAAACCACTCATGTCTAAACGAATTTCCATCGGGTCCTGGGCATACACAATCGGCCCTTACGCCGGCCACCCGGTGCCCTTTGACACCGTCTGCGACCGGCTGAAAGAGCTGGGTTTCGACGGTGTCGAACTCGGCGCCTTCCCCCCCCATCCCAATCCAGGCAACCCCAACGGGCCGGACGCTGAATGGCCCGGCGCCATGCCGGAAAAGTCACAGCGCTCGGAGCTGAAGGCGAAGATCGCCGCCAAGGGCCTCGGCCTCAGCGGCATCGCCGCCAACCTCTGGGGCGAGAAGCTCATCAACACCGATGACCAGACCAAGTACATCGCCGAGTTCCGCAAAAACGCTGTGTTCGCGGCCGATCTCGGCATCCCCAGCGTCCGCGTGGACTCCGTCCAGCCGCCCACCATCCTACGCGACGTCGACTACGCCACCGCCCTGAACCGCGTCGCCGGCACCTGGAAAACCTGCTCCGAGATCGCCGCCGATCACGGTCTCCACGTCACCTGGGAGTTCGAGCCCGGCTTCGCGTTCAACAAGCCCACCGACATCCTCCGCGTCCACGATGGCGTCAACAAGCCCAATTTCGGCCTCATGTACGATACCTGCCACGGCCAGATGGTCGGCGTGAACGGCACCCGCCAGGAAGGCGAAAAGGAAGTCTTCCCCTCGCAGGTGGAGTTCCTCCAATCCCTCGATGGCCGCATCAATCACATCCACGTCATCGACTCCGACAATTCCTGCCACAAGGACGCCAGCGGCGCCGACGAGACCTCGGCCCATCCCCCCTTCGGCCTCGGCGTCCTCGATTTCGATGTCATCATGCCGGCGCTGGTCAAGGCCTCCCGCCTGCCGCATGACTGGTGGACCATCGATCTCTGCTTCTGGCCCGATGCCTGGGTGGCCACCGAATCCTGCAAGAAGCGCGTAGACTCACTCGTTGCGAGGTATGGAGCATGAAAGAACTAAGAGTCGGTCTCATCGGCTGCGGCTTCATGGGCCGCACCCATTCCAACGCCTACCGGCGCCTGAATAACTTCTTCCCGGTCCAACACCGCGCCGTGCTCAAGGCCATCTGCGACGTCAGCGCCGAGAAGGGCCAGAAGTTCGTCGAGACCTGGGGCTACGAGCGCGCCGAGACCGATTGGCACGCGCTTATGACGGCCGAAGATATCGATCTCATCGACATCTGCGTGCCCAACTTCGCCCACCGCGAGATCGCGCTCGCCGCCGCCGCCGCGGGCAAGATGATCATCTGCGAAAAACCCCTCGCTATGGACGTCGCCGAAGCGGAAGAGATGGTGCAGGCCGTGGAGACCGCCGGCGTCGCCAACATGACCATGTTCAACTATCGCCGCGTGCCCTCCATCACGCTGGCCAAACAGGTGATCGACGAAGGCCGCATCGGCCGCCCCTTCCACTACCGGGCCACCTACTTGCAGGATTGGACCATCTCCACCGACGTCCCGCAGGGCGGCGACGCGCTCTGGCGCCTCGATGCCAAGTCCGCCGGCAGCGGCGTCACCGGCGACCTGCTGGCCCACTCCATCGACACCGCCATGTGGCTCAACGGCCCCATCTCGCGCGTCGTCGCCAAGACCGAGATTTTCGTCAAGGAACGCCTCCACGCCGACACCGGCCAGATGCACCCAGTCACCATCGATGACGCCTGCATGTTCCTGGCCGAGTTCGCCAACGGCTCCATCGGCACCTTTGAGTCCACCCGCTACGCCCGCGGCCGCAAGAACTTCAACACCTTTGAGCTCAACGGCGCCGACGGCAGCATCTACTTCGATCTCGAAGAGCCGGAGTATCTCCAGTACTTCGAATACAAAAACATGCAGACCGGCAAGAAGGTAGACAGCCACCTCACCGGGTGGCGCAAGGTCCACGTCACCAACAGCGAGCACCCCTACATGAACCGCTACTGGGTGCCCGGCACCTGCATCGGCTACGAGCACACGTTCCTCAACGCCATCGCTGATTTTGTCGCGGGCCTGGAGAGCGGCGTGCCCGCACAGCCCGACTTCCGCGCCGGCCTGCAAACCCAGAAGGTCTGCGACGCGGTCCTGCTCAGCGCGCGCGAAGGCCGCTGGGTCGAGACCGGCGCCTAAGCACTCAGCATCGCCCGCCCCGGAACCCGATTCCGGGCCGGTAGAGTAGGAGGGGGCCGAAGCTCCCCTCCCCTCGTCGAACCGGACGTGCGGATTTCCCGCATCCGGCTCTCCAGAAGATGTCGCCTTAGGCATTCACAGTCCGCCTTCCAGGCAGCCGGTTGAGCAACTTCAGGCCGAAGCTCTGAATGTGCTCGTACCACCCAACCCCCTTCGGCGGTCGATACGGCCTTTGACTGCGCCGTTCGAGATGTCCGATTATGCGGCTCCGCACGAACCAGTCAATCTCCCAGAAGGCCGCGCGCGGGTATCCGTAGCCGAAGTAGTTGGCCCAACCTCCCAGGTGCCGGTTCAATCGCTCCACCAGTTGCGGCAGAGGAACATGACTTTGGCTTGTGGCCGTCATCTCCCGCAGTTTCTCCCGCTCCCGAGCCAGCGGCTTCTCCGGCGGAATCACGTTCACATACTTCCGCGAGCGCCCTTTCAGGTCCCGGTCGGACCGAAACGTGTACCCCAGAAAGTCCAGACTTCCGCCTTCCGGCCCCACTTCCGCCACACGCGTCTTCTCGCGGTTGATCTCCAGCCCGAACTTCCCCTCAATCCGTGTTTCGATCCAGCCGGTCAGTTCCGCCGTCCATTCCCGCGCCAGCACCACCATGTCGTCGGCATACCTCACCAACCTGGCGTCTGCCCAGCGCGCCGGGCCCTTGCGGACCGTGAAACAAGGCGTCGAACCAGTGCAAATACAGGTTCGCCAACAGCGGAGAAATGACCGCCTGAACGCAAAAGATAACATGGGCCGGATTGGGACATCGGTGAATGTGTAAGTTCATGGGCTCGTCTGGGGAATCTGTGGGTAACTGGGGGCTCAACGCTGGGGTTGAGTGAGGAAGCGGTGGAACTTGCGGCAGGTGGAGTCGAAGGAGCGCTGCTCGTCTTCCCAGCCGTTGTGGATGAGCGGGCCGCCGTCCTCGTGGATCACATTGCGTACAAGCTGTTCGGCGGCGAGTTTTCTCAGCGGAGGGTCTTCGTTCACGTCGCGAATGATTTCTCCGCCGAGCATCCACAGATTGTCGACGTGGTTTTGGATGGTTCTTTTCGAAAGGCCGGACTCGGCGAGGTGAAGGAGGAAGGGCAGGAAGTACACGACGAGTCTTCGCCCTGGCGGGAGATCTTCTCCCTCGCCCATCCAGCGCTCCGGCCACTCCTGAAGATCGCGGCAGTAGGGCAATAGCGCGGTGGGCGTCAATGGGGGAGAATCGGGATTCGTCTTCATTGTCGCGTCGATCCCAGACAACTCATGCGCCTCCCCAGAATCCTGAACCAGTGCCATCCCATTCCTGGATTTGTCTACGGGCAAGCCAGCTTCGCCGAAGACGCGCAAGCCATCCTCATCACCGTCCGGCC
>JBBQLF010000219.1:0-7254 GCA_038327695.1 Bryobacterales bacterium | reverse complement strand
CGATGGCGGAGAAAACTCGAGCGGCACGGTGCCCATTCTGCACGGCTCTCCGGCAGTGGGGCAGCACTCTTCGGGGTGTTTCCGGACCGGGTCAATCTTCAGGGAGCCCTTCCGAAGCTTCGCACGGAGCCTCTCAAAGTTTTCTCGACAGCAATGTTGACGCGCGCTCAGTATCGGGCGCGTGTATGGCGCAGTCTGCAAGAGCACGCATTCGAGAATACATGGCCGCCCCACAGCCGGCACGCCTCAGGCCACTGAGAGAGATGAGACCAGAACGCTTGAAAATTCTAGCGGGCAACTCCAACCCTGCGTTGGCTCGCGCCATCGCGCGTGAACTCGGCGTGGAGTTGGGCGGAGCCACGGTGAAGAGCTTCTCCGACGGCGAAATCTGGGTCCAAATCGAAGAAAATGTGCGCGGAAACGACGTTTTTGTCATCCAATCGACGTGTACGCCGGCCGATCGGCACCTGCTGGAGCTGATTTTGATGATCGACGCCCTGAAACGGGCCTCCGGCGACCGGATCACCGCCGTGATCCCTTACTACGGCTATGCCCGCCAGGACCGCAAGGACCGCTCCCGCGTGCCGATCTCGGCCAAAGTGGTCGCCTCCATGCTGGAGCGCGCCGGGGCCGACCGGATTCTCTCGCTCGACTTGCACGCCGCCCAGATTCAGGGTTTCTTCGACGTGCCGGTAGACCATCTGTTTTCCGCGCCGGTCATGATTGAGCATTTCCGCAACACCGTCGACCTGAACAAGTTGCTGGTGGTTTCGCCCGACGCCGGTGGCGTGGAGCGCGCCCGCGCTTTCGCCAAGCGCCTGGAAGCTCCGCTGGCCATCATCGATAAGCGCCGCGACGCGCCCAATGTCACCGAAGTCATGAACATCATCGGCGAGGTAGAAGGCCTGGATTGCCTGATCGTCGACGATCTGATCGACACCGCCGGAACGCTGGTCAAGGCCACTGACGCGCTGCTGGACGCCGGCGCCGCCAGCGTCACCGCCTGCGCCACCCACGCCGTGCTCTCCGGGCCGGCTGTGGAGCGCATCACCAATTCCCGTTTGAAGGAAGTTGTATTTTCGGACTCAATTCCTCTGCGTCCGGAAGCCGCCGCGTGCAGCAAGATCCGGGTTCTCTCTGTGGCCCGCTTGCTGGCCAGAGCGATCCAGAGCATTCACGAGGAAACGTCTGTAAGTTCTTTGTTTGTATAGTAATAGGAGCGTATCATGAGGAAGGACATCACCATCGCCGCCGAAACGCGCACCACGCGTGGGAAAAACGAAGCGCGGCGCCAGCGGGTCCAGAAGCTGATCCCGGCAGTGGTGTACGGTTCGGGTAAAGACCCGGTTTCCGTGACTGTCAGCCCGAAGGAAGTGAACAAGATCCTGTTTTCGTCCACGGGCGTCAACTCGATCTTCAACGTTGACATCGCCGGTGGGGAGACCACTCCGGTCATGGTGGTGGACTGGCAGCACGATCCCATCAAGAACAACCTGCTGCATATCGATCTGCTGCGGATCGACCTGACCAAGCCGCGCAACGTGCGCATTCCGGTCCACCCGATCGGCGATGCCAAGGGCGTCAAGAGTCAGGGCGGCCTGTTTGAGATCCTCTCGCGCGACATCGAGGTTTGGTGCCTGCCGGACGAGATTCCGGAGAAGTTCGATATCGATGTGTCCCAGATGATGCTGGGCGAGTCGCTGCGCGCCGGCGAGGTGCCGATCTTTGGTTCGATGAAGCTGGTCGGTTCGCCGGACCGGATCATCTGCCATGTGGTGGCCGCTCGTGGCGGCGCCGAGGAGACAGTCGAGGGTGAGGCCAAGGTCGCCGAGCCGGAGGTTGTCAAGAAGGGCAAGAAGGAAGAAGAGGCTGACACCAAGAAGAAGAAGTAGTCTTCCTGGTTCGGTAGACTCATGCCGGATCCCGGGATTTTGGTCGTGGGGCTGGGTAATCCAGGCCCCGGCTACGAATACACGCCGCATAATCTCGGGTTCCTGGTGCTGGACCGTTTGGCCGTGCGCCACTCGATCCGGATGGGCCGCCTGGAGTGCCGGGCGGAGGTCGGCATGGGCATGGTCGCGGGGACTTGGGCGCTGTTGGCCAAGCCTCAGACCTTCATGAATTTGAGTGGGCAGTCCGTCAACGGGCTGCTCGAGAAGTACTCGTTGAAGCCGGACCGCTTGATGGTGATTTACGATGACCTGGCTCTGCCCTGGTTGTCGTTGCGGGTTCGGCCGAAGGGTTCCGCCGGCGGACACAACGGTGTGAAAGACATCATCCGGACGGTGGGCACGCAGGAGTTTGCCCGGCTCAGGCTGGGTATCGATCCGGGACATCCGGTCCAGGATGCAGCGAAATTCGTGCTCGCTCCACTAAAGAGCGGGCAGAAGAAGGAACTGGACGAGCTGTTGGACGCCGCAAGCGCAGCAGTGGAATCCATGATCACCCAGGGCGTCGAAAAGTCCATGGCGGCCATTAACCGCCGCGCCCCAGGGTCAAATAGAGAGGAAATATGAGGATCTACGAAGAGCTCTTCATCATCCGCCCCGATGCTCCGGAAGAGGAGATCGACGCCTACATTGAGCAGATCAAAGAGTTGATCATCAAGAGCGGCGGGACGGTTGAAAAGGCAGACAAATGGGGCGTGCGCAAGCTCGCCTACCGGGTCGACAAGCGCACCGAGGGCTTCTACGTCCTGGTGCAGTTCAAAGCCGAAGGCCCGGCCGTGAAAGAAGTAGAACGCCGGATGCGCGTCACCGACATGGTGATGAAGTGGATCACGGTGCGCATCGACGAGAAGCTGAAGAAGCTGGAGAAGCGCACCAAGCAGCGCGAAAAGCGCGCCAAGCGCCGGCCCGCGCCCAGCGAGCGTTCGCCCATCCCGGCTTCGCCGATGTTCCCCGCGGCACCGGCGCCCGGTGGTCCGACCCCCGGCGCACCCGCCCCGGGCGCACCCGTCGCGGCAACTCCGGTGGTCGAAGCTGTGGAAGCCGCCCCGGCACCGGCAGCCGCTCCCGCGGCCCCCGAGACTCAGGAATAGGAAAGAGGAGGAATAGAACACCATGGCTGAACAAAAGGGTGGTCGCCCCATCGCCGCTTCCCAGAGGCCGACTGGTGGTGACAAGGCTGTCGCCACCGGCAAGCGCCAGTATTTCCGGCGCAAGAAGGTCGATCGGATCTGCATCGAGAAGATCGATTACATCGACTACAAAGACGTGCGCCTGCTGAGCCAGTTCGTCACCGAGCGCGGCAAGATTGTCCCTCGCCGCATCACCGGTTTGAACGCGCTGAACCAGCGCCGCATCACAGAGGCCATCAAGGTGGCCCGCAACATCGCCCTGCTGCCGTTTGCCAGTGCCTCCGATAGGGAGAGATAAGCGCCATGCAGATCATTCTTCGTGAAGACGTCGAAAAACTCGGTGTGCGCGGCCAGATGGTGAAGGTGGCCAACGGCTACGCCCGCAACTTCCTGATCCCGAACAAGAAGGCGGTTGCCGCCTCCGCCGCTAACGTCAAGATCGTGGAGCAGGAGCGCCAGGCCGCCCTGCGCCGCGAAGCCAAGGAAAAGTCCTCGGCCGAGGAACTGGCCAAGCTCATGGCCGGCATCACCCTCGTCAGTGTCCAGAAGACCGGCGAAGCCGATCAGTTGTTCGGCTCCGTCACGTCCAAGGACATCGCCGACATGCTCGAAAAGCAGGGTTACACCATTGATCGCAAGAAGATCATGCTGGAGTCGCCCATCAAGACGCTGGGCGAGCACAAGGTCGGTATCAAGCTGTTCCGCGATGTCGTGGCCGAAGTCACGCTCGTGGTCAATAAAGACGAAGCCGCTCAGTAAGCACTGAGCCAAAGGAACAAAGGGGGGCACCGCCAGGAGTGTCCCCTTTTCCACGTTTATGCCAATACTCCCCAGTCAGTTTGCAGCCACACCGGTCGCCACGCTCCTGGCCGAAGCCGAGAGAGGCTTGATCGGGTTTGACCAACGCCTGATCCAGACGCTCATCGACCGCCCGGATGAGACTCTGGCGGCGATGGAGCTGATGCTCGCCGGCGAGCGCGAGGACGCTATGCTGGACCTCACCGAGCAGTTCTTCGATCTCTACCGCCATTTCCGCGCGCCGCTGGCCGTCCCGTTCTACATCGAATTGCTGAAGCAGCGCGAGGATTCCATCCCCGATCCGCTGATGGAGGCCTTCGCTGACCTCGGTGAGCCCGCCGTGGAGTCTCTGATTGTGCTGCTGGAAGAGGCCACCGACGACGACCGCCCGGATCTGGTGTTTCTCCTGGCCACCCTCGGCGTTCACGATGAACGCATCCACGCCCTCATCGCGGAGACCATCGCCCGGGATCCCTACGAAGGCGCGCTGTGTGCCGGCCTCTACGGGGACCCGGCGCTCAAGGAGTCCGTCGCCGCGTGTCTGGAGGGCACCAGGCCCGAATCCGAGGAACGTAAGGTGCTGGAGGAGTGCCTGGCTGAACTTGACCGCCAGCGGGGCCCGCACGAGCCGGCCGGGTTTGACATCCTGAGCCTCTATCCGGCGCAATCCATGCCGCTATTCGATCAGATTCTGCCCGATGAAGTGGCCGCCTTCTTTGAGTGTGAAGACCCCGCCTATCGCGCCCGCGCGGCCGCCAGCTTCACCGACGACGCCTACTCCGATGAAGTGCGCGATCTGCTTTTCGTGCTGGCCGAGACCGATCCGGAAAGCAGCGTGCGCGGCGCCGCCTGGCGCGCCCTGGGGGAGCGAGTGGCCGAGCCGGCCATCCACGAGCATCTGGTCCGCATCGTCACCACCAAACAGGGCGACGCCGAAGAGTGGTCCGGCGCGCTGATTGGCCTTGCCGCGGCCGCTGCCGAGCCTCAGGTCAACGCGGCGCTGCTGGCCGCCTATGAGGGCCCCCAGACCCGCGCGGCCGCTCTGGAGGCCATGTGGCGCTCCCTCGATGTCCGCTTCAGCAAGTACTTCGGCCCCAATCTCCGGCATGAGGATATTCACATCCGCCGGCGGGCCATCCAGGGCGTCGGCGCGCTCCCAATTCCCGCCCTTGCCTTCGAACTCATTCCCCTGCTGAACGATGAACAGGTGCGGGACGATGCCATCTATTCCTACGCCCTGGCCGTCCAGCACAACACTACGCCGAAAAGCGTCACCAAGCTTTACGACATGATCGTCGAAAAGGCCGGGGGCATGAGCGAATCGGAAGAGGACCTGCTGGCCGTGGCGCTGGACCGCCGCCTGGAGCGCGGGGGCTACCAGCCGGTGTTCTTCCCTGACGAGGAGCATGACCACGAAGACGATGAGGCCGATGCGCCGCCGCAGGCCGTCATCACGAAAGTGGGCCGCAACGACCCTTGCCCTTGCGGCAGCGGCAAGAAGTACAAGAAGTGCTGCGGCTTGTCTCCTAACTGAGACTGTCAATTCACGCCCCGCGCATCGAACTGTAAAACAATTCCGGCAAGCTATGTGCGAGTCCATGCCGCGCTCCACAAAACTGCTTGCCCGTCTCTCTCCAGCCCGCCGGCGCTCGATTCGTGCCGGCGTTTCCCTGCACAGCCACACCCTCCATTCCAGGGAGACCTTTGCCGGCCTCCCCTGGACTCCGCCGCTGAACCCCGCCCAGGCCGTCGCGCTGGAAGCGGGACAAATCCACTCGTTCGGGCTCCAGCCGCTGGTGTCTCTCTCCGATCACGACAATATCAAAGCCGCTCTGGAACTGCGCGCCACCCCGGAGGGGCGGCCTACGCCGGTGAGCGTGGAATGGAGCGTGCCGTGGCGGGGCGCCGACATCCACCTGGGCATCCACAACATGCCGCCGGCGCGCGCTTGTGAGCGCATGTCGGCCCTGGCCCGCTTCACCAGCATTCCGCGCGAGTCCGAGCTCCCCGACATTCTCGACTGGCTCCACGACGATCCCGCCACCTTGATCGTCTGGAACCATCCACTCTGGGACGAGTCCGGGTTGGGAGCGGAACGCTACAGTTTCGTTTCGAAAGGGTTTCTGCGCCTTCTCCGCCCCTGGATCCACGCCCTCGAAGTGAACGGGCTCCGGCCCTGGCAGGAGAATCGCCGGGTCATGAAATGGGCCGCCGCCCAGTCGCTACCCGCCATCTCGGGCGGTGACCGGCATGGCTGCGAGCCCAACGCATTTCTCAATCTCACGCGCGCCGCCACGTTCGCCGAGTTCGTCGACGAAGTGCGCGAAGACCATCACAGCCGCATTCTGGCGATGCCGCAGTACCGCAACTCGCTGATCCGGCGGCTGTGGGCCAACTGGCCGTTCCGTTACAACCGAAGAGACGGGGCCAGCGGGTTTTTTGTCCCTGGCGGCGGCGGCGAACGGCTCGCCATGCCGGACCGCATCGGGTAGGAACGTGCCGAGCGGGGTGCTTAACCGTTTTGGGGAGCGACAACGCTCGCTGACGCTCGCGGCTCTGCAAGTAGCTGAATCCAATCGGAGCCGCGACCGTCAGACAGCGATTTCCCGTGAACTGAATCCAATCGGAGCCGCGACCGTCAGAGCGATTCTCGCTTGAACACGGGAAATCCCCAAAACGGTTCAGCACCCTGCCGATCGGCGCTGCAACAGGGACCGGTCCCACATCGTTCGTCTTCACCAACGCCTGACGGCCTGTTCCGGAACAGCGAATCCAGCCGCTCCCGCACCCTTGTGGCCCGGAAACGCTTTCTGATCCGCGCGCGTCAGCAAACGCTTTCACCAAATGGAAGCGTTGTTTGCCGGCAAACCCTTACCTGCCGGTTCGCGAGCCCAACTCCAGACTGGCCATCATACTGATTTCGGCTGACTTCTTCTTCCGGCCACCGCCCGGCGCAACCGGCGGCTCCGGCTCCGCCGGCCCGCACGACTCGTCCACACAGTCCGGTGTGCATCCAGGGTTCTCGCACACCAGGTAGTTGGGGTTCAGCAGCCGGTCCGGCTTGAAATCAGCCGGTTCCCAGGGCTGATCCTCCGGAAACGCCACCTCCGCCATGTAGCCTCCGATGCCCGGCCACCTCGTGCATCCGGCCACTTTGCCGCGCAGTTCGCACGTGCCGCAGTCAATTCGAACGTTGCTACCCTTCTCCACGGGGCATTCCAGGGAGAACATGGCCTTCGTTCGGGAAATCTCCTCCAGCAGGGCTTTGCGCGCGCCCCGGCTATTGGAGAGGTGAATGGTGATTCGGTGTGAGCACAGCAGGGTTGGTGTGCTCCTTTTCTGGTTCGACGCCTTGGGGCTGGACTTCACGGAGTGCT
>JBBQLF010000218.1:0-7265 GCA_038327695.1 Bryobacterales bacterium | reverse complement strand
CTGATCGACAAATTCCGGCGCCCGGAAGCCATCGGGCGGGCATTCGAGATGGCATGGACGCGAGCCCAACTTGAATTCCGCTATCTCGGAATCGGTCCGGCGGAGGCGCATCGATATCAGGAACTCGCGGGCCACATGCTGTTCCCGATTGCCGCGTTGCGGCCGCCCGGCGCTCGACTGATACAGAACCTGCTGGGGCAAGCAACTCTCTGGATTTACGGGATCTCCGGGGACCTGCCCATATTGACGGTGACTATCGCCACGGAACGGCACCTTCCGTTGGTCCGGGAATTGCTCACGGCGCACACCTACTGGCGGCTGAGGGGATTCCGAGCCGACCTCGTGATTCTGAATCAGGAAACCGCGAGCTACGATCTTCCCCTGCATCAGCAGTTGGCGCGATTGATAGCCGCCCACTCCACCGAGACCGGCTTGGACCGGCCGGGCGGTGTCTTCTTGCGTGACGCTCAGGCTATCCCGGAGCAACATCGCAACTGCATACTGGCCACCTCCAGCGTCGTGCTCAGTGGAGCGCGCGGGCCGCTATATCAGCAACTGATTGTGCCTGGTGAAAAGCTCGTTGCCCCGCTACTCGTCGCGACCCGTTTCGAGGAGGAACCCTCGGCGCCATTGCCTTTTCTGGAACTGCCGTATTTCAACGGGCTGGGCGGCTTCACCGCAGACGGACGTGAATACGCGATCTATCTGGACGCCGGCAGCAACACGCCAGCGCCCTGGGCCAATATCATGGCGAATCCGGGTTTTGGCTGCATGGTGACCGAGAGCGGACTCGGTTGCACGTGGTGCGGAAACAGCCAGTCAAACCGGCTGACTCCCTGGCACAACGACCCGGTAAGCGACCCTCAATCAGAGGCCATCTATATCCGCGACGACGAGACAGGAATCGTGTGGACTCCCACGCCTCTACCGATTCGGGAGCACGACGCCTATCGTGCGCGCCACGGGCAGGGGAGTACCGTGTTCGAACACAACAGCCATGCCATCGAGCAGGAACTTACGGTCTTTGTTCCGATGAACGATGCAAACGGCGATCCGGTAAAGATCTGCCGTCTTCGTCTCCATAATGGTTCGGCTCGTGCCCGGCGCCTGACCATCACCTACTTCGCCGAATGGGTGCTGGGATCGGTGCGCGAAGAGATGGAGAGGCATGTTCGCACTTCACGTGACGAACAAAGCGGCGCCTTGCTCGCCACTCAAACGTGGACCGGAAGCGCCGCAGGTCACGTGTCCTTCGCCGCTTCCAGCCCACGCGCCACAACCTACTCGGGCGACAGGACGCAGTTCCTTGGGCGCCATGGATCTACAGCCAGGCCGGACGCGCTCGGGCGTTCGCACCTCGACAACCATACCGGCCCTGGCATGGATCCCGCTGCGGCGCTGCAACTTACCCTCACAATCATGCCGGGAGAGCACGACGAGGTCGTGTTCTTGCTGGGTCAGGTCCGAACGATAGAAGAAGTGCGTGCGATCGTGGCCCGGTATCAGAAGGGGGCCGGTGTAGAAGAGTCTCTCACCAAGACCCGGGAATGGTGGGATTCGAAACTGAGCGTGATTCAGGTACACACGCCTCAGCTTTCCACTGACTTCCTGCTGAATCGCTGGCTACCTTACCAGACTCTGTCGTGCCGCTTTTGGGCGCGATCCGCGACGTACCAGTCTAGCGGCGCGTTCGGCTTCCGGGATCAGTTGCAGGACGCCATGGCGTTCGTGTACGCCTTCCCCGAATTGACTCGCAAGCACATCCTGATGGCCGCGGCACGTCAGTTCTCAGAGGGCGACGTCCAACACTGGTGGCATCCGGAAAGCGGTGCCGGTGTGCGCACCCGGTGCTCGGATGACCTGGCCTGGCTTCCATACGTGGTGGCACAGTACGTAAAGGTGACTGGGGACACAGGAATCCTCGATGCGGAAGCTCCGTTTCTCGAAGGGGATGAACTGCATCCCGGTGAGCAGGAGCGATTCTCTGCGCCCGCCGTTTTGGAACAGCCGGCGTCCATCTGGGAACATTGCAGGCGTGCTCTGGAAAGAGCCGATCGGTTGGGATCCCACGGACTGCCGCTGTTCGGCTCTGGCGATTGGAACGATGGAATGAACCGGGTCGGTGCCGAGGGCCGGGGCGAAAGCGTGTGGCTCGCCTGGTTCCTCTGCGACGTCCTTACTTCGTTCTCGCATTTAGCGGAGTCGCGCGAATCCGGGCGGGATGAAGTTGCCAGTTGGCGCCGCCGGGCGAAAGATCTGGCCGATGCGGTCGAGCGGTCGTGCTGGGATGGAGAGTGGTATCTCCGTGGATTCTTCGATAGCGGCGAACCGCTAGGCTCGCACAGCAATACCGAGGCAAGAATCGATTCGGTGGCACAATCGTGGGCGGTAATCTCGGGCGCTGCCAATCCCGAGCGCGCCAGCATCGCCATGCGCTCGGCCAATGGCCTCCTGCTCGACGAACAGAATCGGCTTATGCGCCTGTTTTCTCCGCCGTTCGATCATTCAACACCGAATCCCGGTTACATCATGGGTTACCCGCCGGGCCTTCGTGAAAACGGTGGCCAGTACACGCACGGCGCGCTGTGGATGGCATCCGGCTGGGCCCGCCTCGGGGACGGAGATAGGGCGGCGCACTTGCTGACGTTACTCAATCCAATTGAGAGCACCCGCAATCCCGAGATGGTCGCCCGCTACCGTGGTGAACCCTATGTCGTGGCCGCAGACGTATATTCAGCTCCCGATCACCTGGGACAGGCCGGTTGGACTTGGTACACCGGATCGGCCAGCTGGATGTACCGCGTCTGGTTGGAAGACGTGCTTGGCTTCAACCTCAGAGGCAACACACTTCAACTTCAGCCTGTCATTCCGGCGGAGTGGGACGGCTTCGAGATTCGCTATCGCTATCGATCCACGAATTACGAAATCGCCGTGAAACGAGGGACGGAGAGAGAGACTGGGGTCGAACTCGACGGCCAGCCGCTCGCAAATGGGTTGATCAGTCTGACCGATGATGGTAGCGTTCACACGATAACCGTCTGGCTGGCGACGAAGTTGACTGGAGTTGCCGGCCTGGCCAAAGACCAGTCATCGGATAACGGAGCATCGCTTGCGTCGCGATCAGTAAGCACTGGCCCAGGCGGCCTGACGCCGCAGCCCGCTGTCGAGGGATTCGCATCCACTCATCTTCCCTCCACCGGCGGAATGGCCGGACAACCCATCTGAACAGCCCTGTACGAACCATGCCCCTTACTTCGTTGGATTCAGCAACGTCAATCCATCGCGGCAGGGCCGCAGTGATCGTTGCCCACCCGGACGACGAAACGCTCTGGTGCGGTGGCTACATTCTGACTCATCCTGAGTTCACGTGGCACATAGTCACGTTGTGCCGGGCAGTCGACCCGGATCGCGCACCGAAATTCCGCCGCGTCCTGAAGGAACTGGGAGCGGAGGGGGCGATGGGGAATCTCGACGATGGGCCGGATCAGACTCCGCTGCCTCCTGATGAAGTCCAGAGAACCACCTCGCGGCTGCTGGCTGGAAATGGCTACAACCTGATACTGACCCACGGCCCCAACGGCGAGTACACACGGCACCGCCGGCATGAGGAGTGCTGCCGCAGTGTTGTTGAGCTTTGGCGATCGGGTGGTATCGACACGGAGAACTTGTGGCTATTCGCTTACGAAGACGGGGGCGGAGCATACCTGCCTCGTGTTCGCGATGATGCTGACCGGCGCGACGTCTTGGGCAGTGAAACCTGGCTGGAAAAGCGCCGGCTGATTGGCGATGTTTACGGGTTTGCGCCAGACAGCTGGGAAGCGCAAACTACTCCGGGAGAAGAGGGGTTCTGGTGCTTTGACTCGGCCCGGACTGCGACTGAGCGTACTGCCATCTGGGGGCAACAATCATGAAGGTTCTGGTGTTGACTGAGTATCCGCCATCGGCCGCGGGGCTCGCCACGCAAGGTGAGCTGTTTTGCCGGGGCCTGCGCGAGATCGGGGTAGACGTTCACCCGGTTCATTTTGAATCGCCCCAGGAAAAGGAATGGTATTATCGCTGGTTCCAGCCCGATGCCGTGGTTGGCATAGGATTCTGGGGCCATGTTCCACACCTGGTTTTACATCCTCAGCAGTTCGGGATGAAGGCTATCCCATGGTTGGTCGCTGATGGCTATATCGCGGCACATCGCGAGGTGCTGAATGCCCTGCCATTGATCCTTGTCACGTCCAACTGGGTGAAGGAGACGTACATCAGGGACGGCATCAAGGGGGACAATATCGAGGTTCTGCCGGTGGGCTGTGACACGGACGCCTTCACCCCGCGCAGCCGCGATGACCCGAAGGTTCGTTCAATCCGCGAGGCACTGGGAGTGGCCGGCGATCAGATCATGGTCCTGACCGTGGGTGGCGACGCGGCGTCCAAAGGCGCCCAGGAGGTCATGCAAGGTCTGGCCAAGATCGACGCCAGCGCCCCCGGCTGGAAGTATGTCTGTAAGGTGTGGCCACAGCCCCGTACAGTGGAACAGAACCTGATCGATCTCCAGCTCGCCACACAGTTGGGGATCCAGGACAAGGTTGTCTACTCCACCAACGTGGTCTCCCATAATAACTTCATGCCCTATTTGCTCGCCGCCTGCGACATCTACGCCGCACCCTCGCGGCTGGAAGGCTTCGGAATGCTCCACGTGGAGGCCAATGCCTGCGCCAAGCCGGTGGTCGCGATTAACGCGATGGCGTTTCTCGACACGATGGTGCAAGACAAAACGGCATTTCTGGCGGATGTCGCACAGGAGATAAAGATCACCGAAGCGGCATTCGGAGAAGGACACGGAATCGACGATAGCCATCGCATCTTGTTCCCGGTCCCAAGAACGGTGGAGTACCGGGCAAGCGTCGACGGCATCGCCATGTACCTCCTGAAGCTCATGCGGGACGCAGACCTACGGAGGCGAATGGGCGAAGCCGGCCGTGAACGCGTTGTGGAGTTATTCGATTACCGGCAGGTCGCCCGGCGGTTTCTGAAGATCGTCTCCGGCCGCATGGGAATTCAATAGAGTGTGGTTCCCCCAGCTACACTCGTTCATGGACGAGAAGGCGTTGGCATCCATCGAGCAGGCCAAAAAGGCAGCGATTCAGGTTCTGCTTCACAACGCCCGGGGGCCGTTTCAAGGACTTCCGAGGACCGCCGGGTGGGGATACCCGGAGCCGTACACGCGGGACCTGATGATCTCCGCATTGGGACTTCTTGTGACCGGCAATGTGGAACTTGCCGATGCGCTTCGTCGCACGCTGGCTGCATTGGCGTATAATCAAACGTCACTGGGCCACATTCCATCACTTGCGCACGATCCCGGCGACCGTGGCGCCAGCGACTCCACCCCTCTGTTTCTGTTGGGACTCGCACTGTACCGGCGATCCGCCAACCAGCCGGCGTTCCTCCATGATGCGGCGCAGAAGGCATTGAAGTGGATGGAGTATCAAAGCCCCGACGACACGGTCATGGTCTCGCAACTGCCGACCAGCGACTGGCGTGACGAACAGTGGGTGCTGGGCTATGGGCTCTACGTCAATGCACTGGTGTACGCCTACCTTGTGCTCTACGGCGAGCACCAGTCCGCAGGTCGCCTCCGCAAGCTGATGAACAGGCTGGAGGTCTCCGGTAACGTACGGAATCCGCACGAGCACGAGGGTCTCGTGGTGCCGTCAAAGCCCTACTACGCCCTCTACTCCTACAAGATCTACAACAGTGAGCGTTTCGATCTGCTGGGCAACAGCTTGGCGATTCTAACAGGGATTGCCTCACCTGATCGAGCACGGGACATGGTGATGTGGATTGAAGCTGAGTGCCAGACTATGCGCAAACACGGCGATCTAGCCGTAGATCTACCGCCGTGTCTCTTCCCGTATATCTTGCCCCAACACTCCGACTGGCGGCCACGATACGAACAGTACAATCTGCCTGGCGACTATCACAACGGTGGCGTCTGGCCCTTTGTCTGCGGTTTCTACGTGGCTGCGTGCGTCGCGGTTAGGCGTATGGAACTGGCCGGGCGGAAGTTGCTGGCGCTGACGGAACTGGTCAAGCCGTGGCACGAAAACGAGGCAGACTGGGGTTTCAACGAGTGGATCAAGGCCCAGACGGGCCAGCCCAGCGGGCGGGACTGGCAGACATGGTCAGCGGCTATGTACCTGTACGCCGCCGAATGCGTACAACGCCAAACGACGCCGTTTTTTGATGAGATCCGTACGCGCGATGAGCACGCATGTCAGGATCCAGCCGCCTGAACCAGGAGGCATTCGACACCGTGGCCGGCCGCTCTCCAAAAAGCTCGCGCCAAGGAGAGAAGCGTCGCAACGCCGAACTCAGACGCGCCCCAATAGCGGGCCGGCCCCGATGTCCGCTCATCCAGGTCGCCTGTTGCCTGGGAAGAGGAGACAGCCACCCAAACTCGATCGCTCGAAGAGCGGCCAGAAACAAAGCAAACGAGCTACTCCCACTTGCCTCCGCGGTTCCGGCGGGGTTCCGAAAGACCCTGGCGCAGTGCACCGCGTAAGACGGACCAGAGCCGGCCGGATCGTGCTTCTCGTAGCCAAGGTGGCCGGTCAACTCCGCCCCTGCATCGCTCGCTCCAGTAACGCCTTCACCAGCTGCTTTAGCAGTCCGCTCTCACCAGCTATGTCTTGGGGCCGGTGGCCGTGCTCAGACAGCAGCTTGTCAATCAGCTTCGTATCGATCGCCATGATGTTCTCCAACTCTCATACCCGAGAACATCGTTTACAGAGTTCTTTGTACACCCTCCGGCCAGCCTTCCCCCGGAAAGTGCTCTGGAAATCCGTCGATAAGGAAACCCAGCCCCCCTACGCCCGGATCGGCAACAGCCTCATTGCCTCCATCCACTCGGCCAAGCGACCCACCGTCGCCGCCAGCCGCAACACCGTCCGCCGTGCATGCTGCACCAACCGCCCCGCCGTGTTGAAGATCAAAAACCGCAATCGCTTCGGCCGCGCCGCCAGCAACTCCGCCGGCAATGCCAGCCGCTTCAACGCCGTCAGCACGTTGTAAGCAATCACCGCCATTCGCAGCCACGCCGCATTCGCTCCAAAGTACTTCGACGGCATCACCCCTGCCGCCAACTCGTTCTTCAATACGTCATGGACCCCTTCGATCGTCCCCGCCTTCTCCCGGTGCCACCCAATCAGCCGGCCTGCCCGCCACCCCCCGATCTTGGTCACCACTGCGAAATGCCTCACCTTGCTGCCATCGTC
>JBBQLF010000217.1:0-7315 GCA_038327695.1 Bryobacterales bacterium | reverse complement strand
GGTTATCGTCGATATTTAGCGTGAAAACAGCCAAATCGGTGCGTTTTTTGGTCTGTTCGTAGAACTTCTGGAAGTGCGGCAACTCCTCGCGGCACGGCCCGCACCAGGTCGCCCACAGGTTAATGAAGAGCGTCTTGCCCTCCAGCGCCTTCAGGCTCCACTTCTTGCCACTCAGATCGGTGAACTCAAACGCAGGCAACGGGCGGTTCAATTTGTCCCAACGGCCGTCGGTCAGTTCCTGCGGTTTCCCCTTGGTCACATCCGCCCAAATCACCCACGCCGCCTCGCTGCCGCTAGCGCGGGAAAACAGCGCCCGCGCGTCATCCAGCAGCGGATCGGACAGTCGTCCGTTGTCCTTGTCCGGAGCCTTCGGACGCCCGCGCAACGCTGCCTGCAAATAGGTCATCGCATCGGTGGTGTTGTTCTCCGCCGCGGCGAGCAGCCCGAGCGCATACAGTCGCATAGAGCGCGACGCGTCGCCGGCCGGCTTCAGTGCCTCTACCTCGTTCCTGTAACTCCGCGCCTTTTCAGCCAGCCCGGCCCGCCAGTATGCACGAGCCAGCAGCGGCGACAGTTCGATCTCATCGTTGAGCTGGAACTCCGCCCGCTTTGCCGCATCCTTATCCGTGTGGTTGTCCGTCTCGTTGAGCCGCTGGCGCGATTCGGCGTTTAACGTCCGCACCGGCTCCAGCAACTCGACAGTCCGGACCGGCTCGATCCCGCGCTTCAGATAGAACTCCGCCAACGCCCGCCGGGCGTAAGGATCCTTGCCATCGCTTTCTTCCCTTGCCGCCAGCATCGCCTCGCCGGCACGGAGCACCCGCGCCACATCCGCGTCCGGCAAAGCGGCCACGCTCTCGAATACCATCGAATGCCAGCGCGCCTGCAGCGGAAACCGCTTGACGCCCGGCTCGGCCACTGCCAACCGCGCCCGGTTCCAGGCGTCCCATGTCTCCGGTGAGTCATCCGCCTTCGGAGTTGGATGCACGCCAGACCAACGCTTTCGCAGCAATCTGCCCGCCCAGGGCGACTGTGGGAACTCCTTCGGGATCCGGTCCTCCATCGCCGCCACTCCCGCCTTTGCAGCGCCGGCCTGCTTTCGCCCTTCGACCAGCATCTGCAGCCACACTGCATCCGGGGCCGGTATTGACGCCAGCCGTTTCAGGTCCCCGCTGATGCGCGCCCGCACCCTGGCGTGTTCGGCGACAGGCGTTGCGCTGAACTCCAACTCCCACAACTGCGCAAACGCCCGCAGCGCCAAGGGATCGCTCTCCCTCTCCAGGCGCGCCCGCGTGCGCTTTGCACGGTCAGCCCACATCCCTGTGCTTCCGCCCTTCAATAGAGCCAGGGACGCCCTGATCTCGAGACTGTCCGGGCACGCCCGGTAGTAACTCTCCAGGCTCTTGCGCAACTCCAGTGTGTCCGCGAACTTGCCCTGCATCCGGATCCAGGCCAGTTTCAGATCCGGCCATGGATTGTCCGGCGCCAGCGCGCGTGCCCGCTCCAGCAATTGAATCGCCTCGGAAGTCTTGGTGCCCTCCAGCGCCACCGCCGCCATCAACAGCGCCGGAACGCTCTCCGGTTGCGCCTTGGCCCTGGCCACGGCCCGTTCCCTGGCGGCCGGAATCTCTTCGCTGCGGCCGATCTGGTACGGCAGGAAATACTCCGCCTGGGCCAGCGCGAACTCTTCCGGGTACTTCCTGTTCAATTGCTGGAATTCGGCGCGGCTCCAGGCTTCCAACTCGCTGCGAGCCATCGTCTCGCGGCTGGCGTCGAGTCTATCGAGAAAGGCTCTCACCTCCGGCGCGGCCTCGCACCGCGGACCCTTGTCGCTCTGCGCGAGAAGGAGCATCGGAGCCAGCACGAACACAACGAGTTTCATCGGAACAGAATCCTCCAGGTCACCACTGTCAACGAATGGGTGACCATGGCCGCGCGGATGCCACCACCCCGCCGGAACGCCAAGCCATAGAACACGCCGGCCACGGCCGCCACGATGGCGAAGCGCCAGTTTGGAAACTCCCGGAAGCCAAGGTGCGCCATACCGAACAGCACGGAGGTGCCGATCAGCCCCAGCCAGCGCTGCAAGATCCCCCGGAAGAAGAACTCCTCGCTGAGCGCGACCACCCAGAGGATCCCGAAAAAAGTGCCCACGGTTCGCAGCGCCGTCTCCCACCACGGCCAGACCGGCCACTGAAACTGCGCAAAGCCTGTGAGTGCGGCGAGCACGAAGACACACGGTAACAGGGCCGCGTAGTAGAGGAGCCCGATGCGCCACTCAGCGGCTTTGGGCCAGAATCCGAAGCCTATACCGTCCAGACCGCGGTCGCGCTCGATGGCCAGGGCGCCCGCGCGAATCCAGAGCAGTTGCCCCAGGAAGTCGAGCCGTACGTCCGGCAGTGGGCGCGCGTAGACCATTGGCATCAACTTGAAAAGCAGAGGCGCCGCCATGAAGGCGATGAAGCAAACGTCGGCCCACCAGCCCTTGGGTACCACGGCGTACCAGTAAGTGATCAAGCCCACCGCTGCCAGGATCGCCAGCAGTGCGCCGGGTGAGAAGACGCCGAGCGGCACTGCATAGGCCAGGTAGGGCACTGGCGACAACGCTACCACCCAATTCCGTTTCCACCACGCTCGGCTCTTCGGTGAGGCGAGCGTCAGATACGCCGCCACCTCCAGCAGCGCGACCAGCATAACCCAACCCAGCGCGCTTGCGTTATGCTCCAATCCAGTGGGCACCCACATCATTTCGTTCCTGATCTCCGTCCTGGCCTTCCAGGCCGACCCGCCCGCCGACCTAATCAAGCGGGTCGCGCAGCGTGAGGCTGCCACCGAGGCCGCCCGTAACCAGTATCTCTACCGGCAATCCGTCACAATCGAAGAATACGATACACGCGGCCACGCCATGGGCAACTACCGCGAGGTGCGCGAAGTGATCTTCACGCCGGCGGGCGAGCGCGTGGAGCAGTTCAGCGAAAAGCCCGTGTCCCGGTTGCAGCGTCTGATCCTCACTGATGAGGACTTCGCCGACATTCGCAATATCCAACCGCTGCTGCTGACGCCGGACATGCTGCCGCGTTACTTCATCAGATTTCGGGGCGACGAGCGGATAGACGGTGTGGAGTGCTGGGTGCTGGACATCCAGCCGCGCCAGATCCTCCAGGGGATGCGGCTGTTTGAGGGCTTGGCGTGGGTGGAGAAGGAGTCGCTCGCCGTCATCCGTACGCACGGCAAGGCGGTTCCGCCGATCTACGCCAACGGCCGCGAGAATCTCTTCCCCCGCTTCACTACGCTCCGCGCGAAGGTTGACGGCCACTACTTCCCGGTTCAAACCTACGCTGATGATGTGCTGCCGTTCAAGACCGGCCCGCTCCGCATGAAGTTCAACATCCGGTACATGGGCTACCGGCGGTTTGGCGCCGAAACGAAGATTACGTTTGAGAAGTAGCCGCCGGCCGTCACCCCGAATCCGGCCCGGTTTCCGGTGCCCTCCCGGGACGCCTCCGATTCTGCCCCTTGAGCCGCTTCCCATGGGTTCGCTATGATCGGAAGTAGCTGATTGAAGAAGGAGTTCCCTGATGGGTCCGCTAGGCTGGCAAGAGACCCTTGTCATTTTCGTGTTGGTACTCCTGCTGTTCGGGCCGAAGAAGTTGCCCGAGGTTGGCAAGAATATTGCCAAGGCTATCCACGAGTTCCGCCGGCATTCCAACGATCTGAAGGATACCTGGCATCGTGAGATGGCCAACCTGGAGCGCGAGACGCAGGACATTAAGAAAGAGGCTGAATCCCTGACTCAGGTCACCAGTGACTACACCAGTGATTCCAGTTCCTACAACTACGATTCCTCATACGATTACGGCGCCTATGGCTACCCGGATTCGAATGACCCTTCCACCACGTCGACCACTGATTCCTCGACGGTAAGCGATCCCGCAACTCAGGGCGCTGACAGCACCGGCATGGCCGCCACCCAGGTGGCTGAAGCTAGCATTCAACCCGTAACCGCCGAAGGAGCGGTGCCCACCAGCACCGTGTCTGACTCCGTTGGCACGCCAACAGAGCCGACGGCCACGCGCTAGCCTCACCGGTTCGAGATCAGGAACACGCAGTACCTCAGATGCCGGAGAACACAAACGATCCTAAGGATCCACGCCCCGACCTCGACCCGGAGCACGACGGTCGCCTGACGCCTGAAACGCCGGGCGACCCGTCTGCCGCCGAAGATGGCCCCAACACCGGCGAACTGCCGGTTGAATCCGCGGTAACCGCGGTCGCCACCACACCCCCATCCGCTCCGCCGGCGATCAGTGCGCCCAAGGCGGAAGAAAAAGACGACGATGACGACGGCATGCTGCGCATGTCGTTCATGGGTCATCTGGAAGAGTTGCGGATCCGCTTGATTCGCGCCCTGGCCGGCCTCGGCATCGCTTTTGGCGTGTGCATTTTCTTCACTGACTTCCTTTGGAACGCCGTCCGCGCTCCGGCGGCCTCCGCACTCAAGCAGCTCGGCTACCCCGAGGAGTTGGCGCAGATCACCCCGACCGAGGCCTTCAGCATTATCTGGGTTCGCCTGCCCATTCTGGCCGGACTCTTCCTCGCCTCGCCTTGGGTCATCTACCAGGTTTGGTCCTTCATCTCTCCGGGGCTCTACAAGAAAGAGCGGCGCCTGGCCGTGCCCTTTATCCTCACCACGGCCGGCCTATTTATTACAGGCGGCGCCTTCGCCTACTTTGTCGCCTTCCGGTTCGGACTCGTCTTCCTGCTGGGCATCGGGTCCACGATGGGCGTGCGGCCGCTGATCTCCATCACGGAATACTTTGACCTGTTCGTAAACGTGATACTCGGTGTGGCGCTCGTCTTTGAACTGCCGGTCCTGATCTTCTTCCTGACCCTTTTGCGCATCGCCTCGCCGCGCTTCCTGCTAGCCAATTCCCGCTATGCGATTCTGCTGATCGTGATCGCCGCGGCCATCATCACGCCCACGCCGGACGTGGTCAACCTGACCATCTTCGCTGCGCCGATGGTTCTGCTGTACTTCGTCGGCGTCCTGGCCAGCTATCTCCTGGTGCTGAACCGCGAGGGCGGGAAGTTCCCCTGGGCTAAGGTGTTCATGGGTACGGCCATCTTCTTTGCAGGTCTCGCCGCATTCCTGTGGTTCGCCACGGCGAGATTCGGCTATCACATGGTCTGGACTTGGCCTTTCCTGGTCAAGTGACCGATAGTAGACATGAGCGCATGACCGGGAAACCGGCTCGCCAGGGCCGTAACTGGTGCGCACGGGCCGCTGTTTGGCGGAAATCGCTGGCGAGCGGCCCCAAGGCCCCCCTCGTCCGCACTATAATTCAGTAATCCGTGCCCTCTTCCTTTGGACTCTCCGATGTCGGCTGTGTTCGCAAGAACAACGAGGATCACTTCCTGATTGATCCGGCCATTGGTCTCTATGTCGTGGCTGACGGCATGGGTGGCGCCAAGGCCGGGGAGATCGCGTCCCACCTCGCCGTTGGGCTTCTGCAGGAATCCGTTTCGGCAGGGTCCGTCCATGATGAGGAGACGTTGATTCAAGCCTTTCAGCAGGCGTCACAAACGGTGTTTGACCTGGCCCAGTCCAACCGCGAGTTTGAAGGCATGGGAACCACCATGGTATGCGCGCTGGATCTGCCGGGCCGCTTCATGATCGGCAATGTGGGCGACTCGCGCGCCTGGCTCTACCACGACGGCGAGCTTTCGCTGGTGACGGCCGATCAGACGTGGGTGAATGAAGTGGGGCGGCCCCTGGGCCTGACCGAAGAACGGCTCAAGGCCCATCCGATGCGGCACGTGTTGACGATGGCCGTCGGAATTGGCCAGAGCCTTCGCGTCCAGATCGTCTCGCTACCGCCGCCGCCTGGCAGCCTGCTGCTGCTTTCCTCCGACGGGCTGCACGGGCCCGTTCCGCCGGAGACCATCAAGAAAATCCTGGACGAAGTGATAACTTTGCCCGAGCGCTGCCACTCACTCATTGAGGCAGCAAAGCAGGCTGGTGGCCCGGACAATGTGACCGCGGTACTTCTCCAGTTCTGATCGGGTTATCCCTCTGCCTCAAGAGGGAGTCATGAAATTCGTATCTCCGTGTGCCGCGATACTGGCGCTTGTGCCGCTGCTGGCAACGGCGCAGGACGGCGATCCATTGAGGATTGAAGTCAACGAGGGCGCAAACGCCGTAGTACCTCGAAATTCCGCGTCGTCGCGCCGGATTTCGGTGACAGTTACGGGCAGGGACCGCCGGCCCGTGCCCAACGCCACGGTCACCTTTCGTTTGCCCCCGGAAGGGCCGTCGGGGCTCTTTCCGAGCGGCCTCCGCTCAGAGTCGATGATGACCGGTCCCAAGGGCGAGGCCTACATCCACGGAGTCCAGTGGAACGACGCGCCCGGCAAGCTGGAACTGCGCGTCATTGCCACCAGTGGGGAGCGGCGCGCGGAGGCCACAGTGCCGGTCGAGATCAGCGCCACGCTTGCGCCCAGCCGTGCGGATCGGGCTTCCACATCGGTGCGCGGGCCGTCCTCCAGCCGCAAATGGCTGATTCTGGCCTTGGTGGCCGGCGGCGCCGGGGCAGGCCTGGCTGTGGCGGGCGGCAGCAAGTCCGCTTCGCCAGCCGCCGTCTATGCGCCGCCGGCGGCAGTGATAATCGCGCCCACTCTCGGGGCGCCAACAATCACAATCGGGAGGCCCTGACCATGCGCAACTTCATTCTGGCGCTGGCCGCCCTGGTTTCCAGCGCCCAGGAGATCCCGATCAGCGGCTATTTCCGCGACTCTCACGGCGCCCTTCGTTCCCTGCGAGGCGTGGAGGGTGCCTGGACCGCCCCAATCGTCGTGCCCGAGGGCGTGCTGGCGGCCGGCTATTCCGGCAGCACCCTTTGGTACAAGACGGATGAACTCCTTTGGGTCCGCGCCGATGGCGCCGATTGGACCGCGGTGGCAGTCCCCGCAGGCCCGGCGCAAGGCTCGTTTGATCGAACCGGCGCACTGGCGGAGGTCCACTTCCCGGAGGCCGGTTTGTCGGCCAGATGGAATCCGGAGACGCAAGATCTGGGCGTCCTGCAGGCCACTGCGCCGGAGCCGGTGCCGGAACAGATTGCGCCCGGCTTGTTCCTGCGCCGCGAGGCTGGTACGCTTCTCGCCTGGCGCGCCGGCGGGCCAGCGTTCGCGCTGCCGCTGGCGGATCCTCCGGGCTTTCAGCTCCTCCTGCGCGATGGCGATGGCGGTGAGACCCCGCTGACAGACAACGTCACGCTGCCCACCGCCGCTCCAGGCGATACCACGGATACGCGCTTCC
>JBBQLF010000216.1:0-7337 GCA_038327695.1 Bryobacterales bacterium | reverse complement strand
AGGCCCGCTCCGAGAAGAAGGGTGGCTATGGTTGGGGCAGTCACTATTCTGAAACCTCTCACACTATATCCTGAGTGTGATGACTCTCACGATATGCCTCGTGTTACTGGGCGCGGTCATGATGGCCGAAGGCGCCCCGCGGATTCAGGTTCACGGCCATCGCGGCGCGCGCGCCGTGCGGCCGGAGAACACAATGCCGGCGTTTGAATACGCCATCGCAGCCGGAGTGGATGTGCTGGAACTCGACATGGCCGTGACGAAAGACGGCGTGCTTGTTGTCTCGCACGACCCGCACATGAACCGCCAGATCTGCCAGGGTCCGGAAGGTGAAACCGCCATCCACAAGCTGACGCTGGAGCAGGTCCGGCAGTGGGATTGCGGCACGCTCAAAAACCCTGGCTTCCCGAAGCAGCAACCCGTGGCTGGCGCCAAAGTGCCAACGCTCGACGAAGTGTTCATGCTGGCGTCAAAAGGTGCGTTTTGGTTCAATATTGAGACCAAAAGTGACCCAAAACACCCCGATTTGGCACCGGAACCGCGTGTTTTTGCGCAGTTAGTGGCAGATTCTGTACGCAAACACAGGCTGGAGACGCGCGTGATGGTGCAGAGCTTCGACTTTCGCACGCTGCTGGCGATGAAGGAGATTGCGCCGGAGATCCGCTTGTCGGCACTGTATCAGGGTCTGCCCAAGGATCTGGTGGCGATCTCGAAGGCGGCTGGCGGCGTGGCGATCGTTTCGCCGCATTATCTGCTGCTGACGAAGGGCAAAGTGGAGGCGGCGCACAAAGCGGGCGTGCAAGTTGTGCCGTGGACGGCGAACTCCAAGGGCGTGTGGGACCGCATGATCGGCTACGGGGTGGACGCGATTATCACCGACGATCCTGCGGCGCTGATTGAGCACTTGAAGGCAAAGGGGCTGCGGTAGGCACATCTTGGCGAGTCAGCTGATCGTCCACGAGGATTTCCGGTCCGAGGCGCTGGACTGCCAGCGGACGCTGGTTGTCTATCTGCCGGCCGGCTATGGCCGCGACACGCGGCGGCAGTATCCGGTGCTGTATGTGCACGACGGGCAGAACGTGTTCGACGGGCGGACCTCGTATGTACCGGGGCAGTACTGGCGGCTGGGGGAAACTGCAGACGAACTGCTGCGCGCGCGGCGGATTGAGCCGCTGATCATGGTGGGCGTGTACCACGGTGGAGAGAAACGGATCAACGAATACACGCCGACGCGGACGAAGAAGCTGGGCGGCGGCAGCGCGAGTCTGCATGGCTGGATGATGACCGAGGAACTGCGGCCGTGGATGGGCGCGCGCTACCGGGTGTTGCCACAGGCGCGGCACACGGCGCTGGCAGGGTCCTCGCTAGGCGGGCTGGCGACGATGTATCTGGGTCTGACGCAGCCTGCGGTGTTCGGGATGCTGGCCGTGATGTCGCCATCGGTGTGGTGGGACCACCGTGTGATTCTCAAGATGCTGCAGGCGGCGCAACATTCGCAGCGGCAGAAGTTGTGGCTGGATGTTGGGACGAACGAAGGCAGCGCGCCGTTCAGTTCGGCGCGTGACGTGCGCTTGCTGAAGGCCATGCTGGTGAGCAAGGGCTGGCGGGAGGGACGGAACCTGCACTACGCCGAGGTGGAGGACGCCGACCATAGCGAGCGCTCGTGGGCGCAGCGCGCGCCCCAGATGTTGGAGTGGCTGTTCCCACGAGCGAGCTGACAACTAAAGCGGCAGGACCTCCAGGCGGTCCGGATCGAACTTGATGCGGCGCTTCTGGACGTAAGACTCAACGGCGAGCAGGGGCGGCAGGATGGAGATGGAAGCCACACCCACATCGCCGTTGGGGAGCTTGCGGCTCTTGCAGCAATCGAGGAAGTTGCGGACATGGTCCGTGGTGATGTCGCCGGGCGTCTTCTTGTCCACGGGTACGGCGCCTTTCTCCGCGGAGGTGAAGGTATAGCGATTGCGGTTCACCCAGAGCTTGCCCTGGTCACCGTAGAAAGTGATGCCGTACTCGGTGGCGTTGCCGTAGGCGTTGGACTGGAACAGCGTGCTGAAGCCGTCGTACTCGAACAGGGCATTGCATGTGTCCGGGGCGGTGCGGCCGTCTTTGAGGTCGTAGTAAATGCCGCCGGCGAAGACGGCCGAGTGGGGGGCGCGCTCACCCATGTACATGTGGACGACGTCCATCCAGTGGTGGCCGAAATCCGTCATCTTGCCGCCGTTGAAATCGAGATAGGCGCGGAAGTTAAAATATTGTCCGGGCGACCAATCGCGATAGCTCACCGGGCCGAGGAAGCGGATCCAATCGAGATTGGAGGGCTTCTCCATGGGTCCGGTGCGGCGGCCACCGCGCGGAGGGCCACCGTGCCAGACGGCGTCGATGTGGGAGATCTTGCCGAGCTTGCCTGTTTTGACGAACTCATTGAGCGGGTCTATGTAGATGGCCCCGGAGCGCTGCTGCACACCCACCTGGCAGATGCGGCCGGTGACGCGCGCGGTTTTGACCATAATGGGCGCTTCGTCGCGCGTGCGGCACATGGGTTTTTCGGTGTAGACGTCCTTGCCGGCGTTCATGGCATCGCAGGCGTGGTCCTTGTGCCAGTGGTCGGGGGAGCCGACGAGGACGGCATCCACCTCCTTGAGTTCGAGAAGTTCGCGGTGGTCCCCGAAGGCCTTGGTGTTGGGGGCTTTGCCCTTGGCTTCGTCGATGCGCGCGGGATAGACGTCGCAAAGGGCGCGGACCTCCACGTCGGCGAACGTCTGGAACCGCGTCATCACATAGGTGCCGCGGCCGCCGGTGCCGATGACACCGAGGCCGATGCGATCATTGGCGCCGAGTACGCGCGAATAAGACAGTGCAGTGAGTGCCGCGCCCTTGGCGGCGGTGCGTCGCGTCATCATCTGGCAGGACTCCCTTACTTGATCTCTTTAATGGCGATGTTGCGGAAGCGGTGGGAGCCACCCGCCACCCAGCGGGTCTTCGGCGATTTGGGATCCGACATATGGGCCTGGACGGCGATCATGCCGCCGGTGGCTCCGCCGATGAGGCGGTTTTCGGAATCGGTCCAATCCACAATCTGCGCGCCATTCATCCAGACCTGGATGTGGGGCACGTCGCCTTCGATTCGCGCGCGGATGAGGTTCCACTCGCCCTTCTTCCAATGCTCTTTCCAGGTCTTGGCCGACTTGTCGCCCTTGCCGGTGTCGCGGCCCAAGCCCTGCAACTTCTCGCCGTAGATGCCGCCGACGGTGCCGCCATCGAGGTAGTCGAGCATCACCTGGTAGGCCTCGCCCTTCTCGCTGGAGCGGAGGAAGAGCCCGCCATCGCACCCGTAGTCCGGGTTCACTTCCAGGGAGATCTCGAAGTTCTTGTACTTCTTGTCGGTGAGAAGGATGCCGCCGTTGCCGGGCTTGTCCTGGGTGACCAGAAGGACCTTGTCCTTCACTGTGAAGCCCTTGGTGTTGCCGTGGTGGTTCACGTCGCTGGTGTGCCAGCCTTTGGTGTCCTTGCCGTTGAAGATGGGTTTGAAGCCTTTGGGTGTGGAGGAAGCCGCGCAAAGCGCAGCTGCGAAGAGGAAGAGGGCGAATCGTTTCATAGGGAATCCGGTGTCGCTGACATTTTACATGTTTGGACGCACGAAGACATCCGGCTTGAGCGTATACATAGGAAGCACTCATGCCATCACTCGCTGAGGAACTCCGTCTCGCGGCCCGCTCGCTGCGGCGCAGTCCGGGATTCGCGGCGGCTGCCATTGCCTGCCTGGCGCTGGGCATCGGGGCCACTACCGCGATTTTCAGCGTGGTCAATTCCGTATTGCTGCGGCCTCTGGCGTACAGCCAACCGGAGCGGCTGACGCGGCTCTACACCGAGTTTCCGAAGTTCCCCAACGGCGGCCTACAGAGGTTCTGGACGCCGGGGCCGGAGGTTGTGGAGATGCGGCGCGACCTGAAGAGCTGGCGGACTCTGGACGTCTGGCAGGTGGGCATGCGGATGGCGATGGGGGCGTAGCGCGGGGATGTGCTGCAACTGGTGTTGCGGCAGGGGATGGTGTTGAGCTTCGGCGACGTGGTAGCAGGGGCGGCGGGCGCAGTGGCGCTGAACCGGTTCCTGCGAGGCTGGGTGTACGGCATGGGCGCCTTTGACGTTCTGCCGTTCGTGCTGATGAGCGGTGTGCTGGTGGTGGTGCTGCTGCTGGCGTGTGCAGGGCCGGCGTGGCGGGCCACCCGGGTGGATCCAATGACGGCGTTGCGCTACGAGTGACCGGGGCGCGTGGCGATTTCGAGCAAGGTGAGGCTGAGCAGCGCTTCCGCGGCGGTGGAGCGGCACATTTCGATGGACGGAGCCAGGCCATGGCAACACGGCGGGCGGCGGGGATCGGAGAAGATGGCGCAACGCAGATCGGCGGTCAACTGGACGCAATGAACGCCGGCGGGCTTGCCGTGGGGCATGCCGGGGATGGGACTCGAGATGGACGGCGCGATGCAGCAGGCGCCGCAGTCTGGTCTGCACTCCAAAGATGCGATTTCCTTGTTATGACCATAATGCCGTAAAATCGGGGATTCCCGATGCTGCTATACGCCGTCACCATTTTCCTGAGCGCCTTCCTGCTGTTCCAGGTCCAACCGATCATCGCCAAGATGATTCTGCCGTGGTTCGGCGGCAGCGCGGCGGTGTGGGCGGCTTGCCTGCTGTTTTTTCAGGTGACGCTGCTGCTGGGCTATTTCTACACGCATGGAATCGTGAAGCGGTTGAAGCCGAAGCAGCAGTGGATGCTACATGCGGCGCTGCTGGTGGGGAGCCTGGCGTTGTTACCGATTGTGCCGAGCGGGACGTGGAAGCCGTTGACGCCGGACGCGCCGACTTTTCGGATTCTGGGCCTGCTGGCGGCGACGATCGGGCTGCCGTATTTCCTTCTGTCAACGACCGGCCCACTGATTCAGGCGTGGTATGTGCAAGCGAAGCCTGGGGCGGCGCCATACCGGTTGTTCGCCTTGAGCAATCTGGGATCGATGCTGGCGCTGCTGAGCTATCCGCCGCTGGTGGAGCCGCGGCTGACACTGCGCGAACAGGCGGTGACGTGGAGCGTAGGGTTTGCGTTGTTCGCCGGGCTGTGCATTTTCACGGGCTGGCGGAGTTGGCGGGGCGCGGTGGGGGCGGCGGAAGTGGCGGCCGAGCCGGTGGAGCGGGAGGCTCCGAAGCGCGGGCAGTATCTGCTGTGGGTGGCGCTGGCGGCGTGCCCGTCGATGCTGCTGCTGGCGCTGACGACGCACATGAGCATGGATCTGGCGCCGATCCCGTTTCTGTGGATTCTTCCGCTGGCACTGTACCTGCTGACGTTCATCCTCTGCTTCGATACGGCGGGCTGGTACCGGCGAGTCTGGTTTCTGGGCGCGTTGCCGCTGGCGATTGGGGGACTGGGGTATCTGATGCACCTGGGGCCGGCAGACCGGCCGGACATGCGGATCATGATCGGGCTCTTCGCGGTGGCGTTCTTCGTCGTCTGCATGGTGTGTCACGGCGAGTTGGCGCGGCTGAAGCCGGACCCCAAGTTCCTGACCGGCTACTACCTGATGATCTCGATTGGCGGGGCGTTGGGCGGCTTGTTTGTGGCTCTGGTGGCGCCGTACGTGTTGAACGCCTACTATGAGTTCCCGATTACGCTGGTGCTGTGCACCGTGTTAGGGCTGCTGATCCTGTATCGCGAACCGGAGTGGCCGTTCCGGCGCGAGTTGCTGGGCTGGCCGTCCATCGCGGCGCTGACCGTGGGCGCGTTCATCATTGGCATGCTGGGGCGGGAGATGCGGAACGAGACGCTGGGCAACCTGCTGGTGCAGCGCAACTTCTACGGCGAGTTGCGGGTGCGGCAGTACAACAATGCCTACGAGTGGGACGGCTACCGCTCCCTGGTGCACGGCTCGATCAACCATGGGGAGCAGTTTACGCACCCGGCGCGGCGGCGGGAAGTAGCCACATATTACTGCGAGAACTCGGGGCTGGGGCTGTTGATGGGCGCGCGGAAGATCGGCGATATTCAGCGCGTGGGGGTGGTGGGGCTGGGGACGGGCAACATCGCGGCGTATTCGCGGATGGGGGATCTGTACCGCTTCTATGAGATCAATCCGCAGGTGAAGGATATCGCGAACACGTTGTTCTGGTATCTGCAGAACGCGGAAGGGGCGATTGACGTGGTGTTGGGCGACGCGCGGCTTTCCATGGAGCGGGAACCGGTACAGAACTACGACACGATTGCGGTGGATGCGTTTTCGTCCGATTCCATTCCGGTGCATCTGCTGACGCGGGAGGCGATGGCGCTGTACTTCCACCACCTTAGGCCGGATGGCGTTTTGGCGGTGCACATTTCGAACCGGTTCATCGATTTGAAGCCGGTATTGGAGCGGCAGGCGGCGGCGATGGGCAAGCGAGTGCTGGTGGTGGAGACGGAGGACGACACGGACGGCCGCTGCTACGGGACGACGTGGGTGTTGATTTCGGCGAACGCCGCGATATTCGATTCGGCTGCGTTTCAGGCGGGCGCCAAGGCGCCGGCGGCGGCGACGTGGTTGCGGCTGTGGACGGACGATTACTCGAATGTGTTCGGGGTGGTACGGTAGCGGGGGGGGATGGGCCGCGGTGGAGGTGGCGGGCATCTCGATGGGACGATACTGGATGGCGTTTCGAGGTTGGTCTGGGTGGGGCTGGTTGGGGGGTCGGATGTGGAGTTTCGCTACGGTTCATGAGTGGGAAGGGGATAAGTGGCGTGGTATCAACGATCGCCAAAGAATTTCGGAGTCGATCTCAAAAGGGGGGTGGTAACGGGTTCCCGGCAAGCCCATGGGGAGATTCGGGTTAGGGCTAATCGTACCGTCTGGTTCACGATCTGGGCGCTTAAAAAATGCGGCGAAAAACGGGGGTAACGTTTTTGGTGTTTTGAAGTATACTGCTTTCAGGGAGTTCCAGATGGGTAGGGAACCCTGACTGCCCCGGCAAGAAGGGGATTGAGACGTTTTTTATCCATACCGCTCCTGCACAGATGCTGAGGGAACCCTGACTGCCCCGGCAAGAAGGGGATTGAGACTCTGGTGACATATAGTCGGATGAGTTGGATGAGGCAGAGGAACCCTGACTGCCCCGGCAAGAAGGGGATTGAGACCTGTTATCCGCAGCGTTAATAGTTTGTCCACCGACCAGGGAACCCTGACTGCCCCGGCAAGAAGGGGATTGAGACGCACCAGCGTAGCCACCTGCCATGCCGCCTCCGAATGAGGGAACCCTGACTGCCCCGGCAAGAAGGGGATTGAGACCGCATACTGACCTTGTGGAGTCGAAGCAACTTGTGC
>JBBQLF010000215.1:0-7347 GCA_038327695.1 Bryobacterales bacterium | reverse complement strand
CCACTTCCGTCTCCCGCCGCACTGGCCGCGTGCACACCACCTTCGCCCAGGTCGGAGCCGCCACCGGCCGCCTCGCCTCCAACAATCCCAACCTTCAGAACATCCCCATCCGCACCGAGGCCGGCCGCGAAATCCGTTCCGCCTTTGTCCCCGAACCCGGTTGGACTCTGCTGGTCGCGGACTACTCCCAGATCGAACTCCGGCTTCTGGCCCACTACTCCGGCGACGCCGTACTCTGCGACGCCTTCCTCCACAACCAGGACATCCACACCCGCACCGCCTCGGAGGTGTTCGGCGTCGCTCCTCTGATGGTCACCTCTGACATGCGTAGAAATGCCAAGGCCGTCAACTTCGGCATCGTCTACGGTCAGACCGCCTTCGGTCTTGCCGCTCAGCTCGGCATCTCCCGCGCCGAGGCGGATACCTACATCCGCAGCTACTTCGAGCGCTATGCCGGCGTCCAGAAGTGGATTAAAACGACAATAGAAGAAGTAAGGCAACGCGGCTACACCCTCACTCTGGACGGCCGCCGCCGCCCCATCCCGGACATCCAGTCTTCCAACCCAAACGCCCGTTCCTTCGCCGAGCGCACTGCCGTCAACACCCCTCTGCAGGGCACGGCTTCGGACTTGATCAAGAAGGCCATGATCCGTCTCGACGCCGAGCTCGCCCAGCGCGGCCTCAGCTCTCGCATGTTGCTTCAGGTCCACGACGAACTCGTCCTGGAATGTCCCCCCGACGAGTTGGCCGGAGTCGAAAAGCTGGTCAAGCACACCATGGAAACGGTGGTGAAGCTCCGTGTCCCGCTGCTGGTGGAAGTCGGCCACGGCGCAAACTGGCGCGACGCCAAGTAGCCCATGGACCACATCAAGACACAACTGGACATCCTCCGCCAGCGCCTGGCCCGCATTGACGCTCGCTACCAGGCTCGCTACCAGGCACCGCCGAAGGCGGAAACCAGGGCTCTGCCAGACGGCTACGAGGTCATGACGGACCGCGGCACCCACTGGGAGTTCGACACCCACTTCCAGGCCCACCATGTCCACGGCACAGCCGATGTCGGCGCTCTCTACGAGCTTCCGCAAGACCTGCTCGCGGTCCTGATGCCGGATCAGCCCGTCATCGCGTCACCAGCCCGTTGGGCCTTCCTCGACACTGAGACCAGCGGTCTGGCCGGAGGCTCCGGCACGTTCGCCTTCCTGGTCGGAGTGGGCGCCATCACGGAGAACGGCTTCATCCTCAAGCAGTTCTTCATGCGCGACCACTCCGAGGAGCCCTCCCTTCTGGCGGCGCTCTCGGACTTCCTCGCCCCTTTCGAGGTCCTCGTCACCTACAACGGTAGAAGTTTTGATCAGCCTCTGCTGGAAACCCGCTACCGCCTGGCCCGCATGAAGGAGCCCTTTCCGGCGCTGCAGCACGTCGATCTACTCTATTCCGCCCGCCGTCTTTGGCGTCTCGCCTTGGAAAGCTGCCGTCTCCAGGAACTGGAGCAGCGCATTCTGGGTGTTGAGCGCCACGGCGACGTCGCCGGCGCCCTCATCCCCGCGCTCTACTTCGAGTACCTCCGCACCGGCGACTTCCAGCCCCTCCAGCCGGTCATTTACCACAACGCCATCGACATCCTCTCCCTGGCCTGCCTCACCGCCATCGTGCCCGTCGCGTTTCGCCAGCCTCAGCGCCTGACCTCCGGTGCGGAGATGGTCGGCCTGGCCCGCTGGCTCCGCAACGAAGGCCGCTTGGAAGACGCCATCCCCCTGATGCGCCAAGCCATCACGCGCAATCTCCCGGAGCCCCTCCTTTTTGAGACCATCTGGCACCTGGCCGACATGGAGCGCAAACTCGAACGCCACGCCGCCGCCGTCGCCCTCTGGAGCGAACTCTCCGCCCTCCGCAACCCATGGCAAGCGCAGGCCCTGGAGCGCCTGGCCATCCACTACGAACATCGCGAGCGCAACCGCACCATGGCCCTGGAAATGACCCTCGCCGCTCTGGCGCTGCAGCCGTCAGACTCCCTCCACAAGCGCCACTTGCGCCTCCAGAAGAAGACAGGCGGCCCCAAGCCCGGCCGCCTGCTGTAGCGGGCGCCCCTACCGGCCGGCCGCGCGGTATTGATAGTCGTTGTACAACCAGACACTATTTGTGTAGGACCACAACCGCACAGGCAACGTCTTTCCACTCAACATCGCGAGCGCAACCGCACCATGGCTCTGGAAATGACCCTCGCCGCCCTGGCGCTGGGAGCCATCAGACGCCCTCCACAAGCGCCACCTCCGCCTGCAGAAGAAGGCAGGCGGCCCCAAGCCCCGCCGCCTGCTGAAGCGCGCGCCCCTACCGGCCCGCCGCGCGGTATTAGATAGTCGTTGTACAACCAGCCGCTATCTGTGTAGGACCACAACCGCACATACAGCGTCTTTCCATTCAACATCGCGAGCGCAACCGCACCATGGCCGTGGAAATGACCCTCGCCGCCCTGGCGCTGGAGCCATCAGACGCCCTCCACAAGCGCCACCTCCGCCTCCAGACGAAGACAGGCGGCCCCAAGCCGGCCGCCTGCTGTAGCGCGCGCCCCTACCGGCCCGCCGCGCGGTATTGATAGTCGTTGTACAGCCAGCCACTATCTGTGTAGGACCACAACCGCACATACAGGGTCTTTCCATTCACCGGCAGGCCTGTCAGCGTGGTGGACAGATTCAGCCCCTGATCGCTGGCCACGATGTCGTTGTTGCCGACCGAGGTCCCCACGAAGAGGTAGTACCGTCTCACTTCGGTCCCGCTGGACCAGTTGAACTGCACCGTCCCGCTCTCCCACGTCGTGTTCGGAACGGGCCACAGCATCGCGGCCTTCACCGGCACCGGCACCGTCCCGCTGGCCATGTACATAGCGTCGCTATGCTCCCACTTCCCACTCAGGTAGGACCACAGCCGCACGTAGATCAAACTACCGTTCGATGGCAGATCAGACACACTGGCCGACAGTTCAGTCCCCAGATCCTGGTTGTACAGATTGTCGCCGCCCGGCCACGTGCCCACAAACAGGTAGTACCGCTCCACGCCGGCGCCGGCGTTCCACTCAAACGTCGCCGTCGTGTCCTCCAACTTCGAGCCCGCAAAAGGCGCAATCAAGCTAGCCTTTGCCGCCAGGAAGATGCCGGCTGCCTCCGCCGTAGAGTCCTGAAACTGCCAGACCCCGTCCATGTAAGACCACAGCCGCACGTAAAGTGTCCGGCCATCCACGGGCAAGTCAGTCACGCTCACCTTCCGGTTTTCGCCCTGATCTCCGTCATAGATCGTGTTGCCGCCCGGCCACAGTCCGATCATCAGGTAGTACCGCGAAACCCCAACCCCCGCCGTCCATTCCAACGTTGCTGGCGAACCGCCCAGCTTGAATCCGCCCGCCGGCACCGTCAACTGTGCCTTCGCCGGGACCAGGCCGCTGCTGGAATACGCCCGGTAGGTGGAATCGGTGGACTGCCACACTCCGCCCGCCAGGGTCCACAACCGCACGTAGATCATCCGTCCGTCCAGCGGCAACCCGTTCACATCAGCCCCCGTCAGCGTCCCCCGGTCCTCGCTGTACAGCGTGTTCCCGCCTAGCCAGGTCCCCACCATCAGCCAGTAGTTGGTCGCCCCGGTGCCCGCCGTCCAGGCAAACCGGACCATCGTCCCCGGCAGCGTCGATCCCGGCGCCGGGCTTATCATCTGCCCGCCGGCCGCCCCCCGCCCGCCGGTCGCCGTCAGGCCCTGGAAGCCCGCCACCAGCGCTCGCGCCCCTGCCAATTGCGTAGCCGCCAGCGCCGCGTCCGCCCCCATGTCCAGCACCACTTCGGCAAACGCCGCGCCGATGGTACACTCCGCGCAAGCCGCCACACTCGCGCCCGGCAGCGCCTGCTGGATCCGCATCGCCAGCGCCGCGCTCGCCGCCGCTGCCGGCGCGTAGCGGATCACCGGCGCCGTCGCTCTGGTGGCCTGCAACCGCACCAGCGCCTTCGCGCCCAGGTACCGCGCATACCGTCCGGCGTCGCCGCCGATCTCCGCTGGTACCCCGATCTCCCGCAAATAGACTTCGGCCGGCTCCTGCCACCTCGGCTGCCCGCTCGCGCCTACGCCCGCCGTCTTGTCCAGGTTTCGCGTCGCCCGGATCTCATAGCCAGCCGATTGCAGCGTCGCCTGCATCGTCATCGCCATCTCGGTGTCCGTATCGCTGGCCGGATCCACCACGATGATCGCCGCCGCCGGACCCGCCGCCGCCTGCCGCTCCTGCCCGGCCGCCACCAGCAGCATTGCCAGCGCCATCGCCGCCCATGCACCTACACGCATCCGATACCTCAATTCCTGCCCTACCATCTCACGACTTGCCTAGGTGTTTCCACCGACTTGGTCCCGGTACGTTCGGCCCAAAACCAATCGAATCTGTGACATGATGGTGTCGCCATGCGCGCATTTCTACTCTCGATCCTCACCTTTTACACCCTGGCCGCCCAGACTCCCATCCGGCCCCCAGCCACTCCGCTGATCACGCATGACCCGTACTTCAGCCTCTGGTCCATGGCAGATTCGCTCACCGCTGAGCCCACCAAACACTGGACCGGCGCCGAACAGCCCCTCTCCGGCCTCATCCGCATCGACGGCCAGCCCTATCGTTTCCTCGGCAACCAGCCGCGCGACGCCAAGCCCCTGCCCCAGACCCTCCGCCAAGTCACGCCCACCCGCACCCGGTATGAATTCGCCGCCGCCGGCGTCAAACTCGCCCTTGTCTTCTTCACCCCCGCCTTCGCCGCCGATCTCGACATCCTCTCCCGTCCTGTCACCTATCTCACCTGGGAGGCCGCCGCCACTGACGGCCGCGCCCATTCCATCGATGTCTATCTCGACGCCGCCCCCGCCCTCGCCGCCAACAACGCAGATCAGCGCACCGTCTGGTCCCGCGTCCAGGCCGGCGCCGTCCGCGCCCTCCGCGCCGGCACCGCCCAGCAGGAGATGCTGGCCCGCTCCGGGGACAACCTCCGCATCGAATGGGGCCACTTCTATCTCGCCCTGCCCCCGGCCAGCGACGCCACTCTGATCGCCCTCAATGCTCGCTTCAAGGGCGAGTACGCCCGCACCGGCAAACTCCCCACCGCCGACGAGCTCGACCCCCAGGCCCGCATCGTCCTGGCTGCCGCCTGGCAAATCCCCGCCCTCAACGCCGCGCCCGTCGCTCGCACCACTCTGCTCGCCTACGACGATCAGTTCTCCATTCAATACCTCCATCGCAACCTCCGCCCCTGGTGGCGCCGCAACGGCATGGGCATTGCCGAACTCCTCCAGACCGCCGCCGCCGACTACGACCCGCTCCTGGCCCGCGCCGCGAAGCTCGATGCCGATCTCACCGCCGAGTTCCTCCGCGCCGGCGGACCGGATTACGCCGCCATCGCCACCCTCGCCTACCGCCAGACCCTCGCTGCCAACAAGCTCGTCGCCGACCTCGACGGCACCCCGCTCTACTTCTCCAAGGAGAACTTCTCCAACGGCTGCATCGCCACCGTCGACGTCACCTACCCGTCTGCCCCGTTCTTCCTCCGCTACAGTCCGGCGCTGCTCAAAGGCATGCTCCAGCCAATCCTGGACTACGCCTCACTCCCCCGCTGGCGCTGGCCCTTCGCCCCTCACGATCTCGGCCAGTATCCGCTCGCCAACGGCCAGGTATACGGCGGCGGCGAGCGTACGGAGGAAAACCAGATGCCCGTCGAAGAGAGCGGCAACATGCTCATCCTCCTGGATGCCCTCGTCCAGCGCGACAACGACCCCACCTTCGCCCGCCGCTACTGGCCCATGCTCGGCAAGTGGGCCGCCTATCTCCGGGACAAAGGCATGGACCCCGACAACCAGCTCTCCACCGACGACTTCGCCGGCCACCTCGCCCACAACACTAATCTCTCCATCAAAGCCATCGTCGCCCTCGGAGCCTACGCCCAACTCGCCGCCAAACTCGGCGAAACCGCCACCGCCGCGGAATACCGCAAAATCGCGCAAGATATGGCCAAAAAGTGGCCCGAAATGGCCAAGGACGGCGACCATTACCGCCTCGCCTTCGACAAGCCCGGCACCTGGAGCCAGAAGTACAACCTGGTCTGGGACAAACTCCTCGGCCTGAATCTCTTTGACCCTGCCATCGCCCGCACGGAGATGGCTTACTACAAGACCAAACAGAACACCTACGGCCTCCCGCTCGACAATCGCGAGACCTACACCAAGCTGGATTGGATCATCTGGACGGCCACCATGGCCGAAACGCCTGAGGACTTCCAGGCCCTCATTGCGCCCGTCGCCAAATTCCTCAACGAGAGTCCCAGCCGCGTCCCCATGTCCGACTGGTACCGCACCACCGACGGCAAGATGGTCGGCTTCCAGGCCCGCTCCGTCGTGGGCGGAGTCTTCATCCCGCTGCTCCGCAAATAGCCGCATCGCCTGTGTCAGCCCGCACTGAGAAACTTCGAAGCGGCGGCCCTGGCGGTTCCATCAACATGCCGGCGATGGATCCACAAGCGCAGTTGCTGAAGTCGCGGAACGTCCACCCGCCTGGCTTTGTGGAGAGCTTGTCGGTTTCGAGTCGAAAGTTGCGGATTCCAGATGCCGGCCACTCGCGAAGGTTCGAATGGGATGGTTGCGGGGGAGCGCAACGCTCCGGCAGTCTTCAAGCTCCGGTTCCATTTGGAGCTCCGCTTGTGTGTTGGTTCAGCCTGAAGTGGAGAGCCATCCCACCCACGGTTCCGTGTTGTCTTAATAGACAACAACCGCTTTGCGCGAAATCCTGGGCGCGACGGCTGCCTTTTTCATTGCGGCGCGATAGGAGCAGGCTTCGCCTTGTCAAACTTACCCGGCGCGGCAGGTGCACGGCGCGGCGGCAATTCCATCGTTTGCGCGTAACGCTCCGGCTGCGCAGTGATGATGCGGATGTTCTTCAACCGGATCACATTACGCGTGTCGTTGGGCCGGTCGCCGAGCGAGTGAATCTTGAGCGCAATTTTGCCCTCGCGATATTTTTCGTCCACCAGATGAGACGTGGGGAATCCGTTCACCCAGACCTTGATCGTATCGCCGATGCATTCTATGCGGAAATGCGCCCACTCACCCAGCTTAAACGCAGTACGGCCCGCTTCGTTGTCTGCGAGGTCGTACATCCAGCGCCACGAATCACCGAAGTCATCGAACACCCCGCCCGTCCAGGCGCGGGTCGTATTGTCAATCTTCACCTGAGAGCCGTTGAGTCGCACTTTGGCATCGATGGGTGCTTCCACGGTGCGCAGCAAGATGCCGCTGTTGAAGCCGGGATCGTCCCTTAAATCCAGTTCCAGAATGAAATCTCGG
>JBBQLF010000214.1:0-7358 GCA_038327695.1 Bryobacterales bacterium | reverse complement strand
GTGCCAAGGCCGCCTACGTGCGCAGTTTGGCGGAGAAGACGCTGGACGGCACCGTGGATTTCGCCAAGCTGCCGCAGATGCCTGACGCCGAAGTCATCGCGCATCTCACGCAAGTCAAAGGGATTGGGGAATGGACGGCCCAGATGTTCCTGATGTTCGCCCTGCGGCGTCCCGACGTCCTGCCTTGTGCCGACCTGGGCATCCGCACCGCTATGAAGAACCACTACCGGATGCGGGAGTTGCCCAAGCCTGCACGCATGAAGCTGATGGCGCGGCGCTGGCGGCCCTACACCTCCATCGCGTGCTGGTATCTGTGGCGAAGTCTCGACGGGCCCGCCATTCTGTAGTGTTTCGCGGCAGTGGGTATCGCGTTTTGCAACAGACGCCTAAACCATTGATTCCAAAAGTCTATAACGCGGTTACAAAAACACACTGTAGAGAACTACCACATTGCTACGGCCGCTTGAGTTCCGTAAGCTGTTGAAAATACAGAACGTCCGGTTTGGAGCGCCGATTGCATAAGAAATGGCATGACTGTACTACTTGTTATCGTTACCTTCGTGGTGTTCATCGCCATTGACATGCTTCTGAATCGCAAGCGGTCGCACGTGTTGCCGCTTGTTTCTGCCAAAGAATCTCAACCCGCTTCGGCTTCCGAAGAGTTGCTGAGCGGTTTCCATGTTCCAGCCACGCTTCGCTATCACCCCGGTCATACCTGGCTGATGCGGGAGCGGAAGAACGTTCATCGCGTCGGGGCGGATGAGTTTGCTGCCATCCTGGCCGGGCCTGTGGATCGGATCGAACTGCCGAAGGCCGGTCACTGGGTGCGGCAAGGACAGAAGGTGGTTTCTCTGTATCGCGGCACCGAGAAGATCGAACTCGTTTCTCCGGTGGAAGGCGAAGTGGTGGAAATCAACGCCGAACTGGCAGGCAATCCGTCTCTGCTCCGCAATGACCCCTACGGCAGCGGTTGGTTCATGACCGTGTTTGCCCCTGACGAAGAAGGCCCCACCCGGAACCTGCTGCCCCGCAATCTGCTGACGTCCTGGATGAAGGACGCTGCCGAGAGTTTCTACGGACTGCAACCTCAGACGGCCGGTGCCACCGCAGCCGACGGCGGCCGCCCGTCGAAGGAAGCCACAACCACCCTGACGCCCGAGGAGTGGAAGAAGGCCGCAAGGGCCCTCTTGCTCAGCTAACCCGCAAATTCTGTCGGAAAATCATACATCAGGCCCGAAAGTCTGATATATAGTAGATAGGAATCACGGGAGGCCCAATGGCCAAGGCCATACTGTACGACAGCACGCTCTGTGTTGGTTGCCGGCAATGCGAGGAGGCCTGCTCCGCTCGCTGGAAACTGCCGTACAACGACAAGATTGCGGCGGAGGAGAAGACCTCCGCCCACAAGCTGACCACCATTCGGACGTTCGGGGAGAAGTTCTCCCGCAAGCTCTGCATGCACTGCATCGATCCGGCTTGCGCCAGCGTCTGCCCGGTGGCGGCCCTGCAAAAGACGGCCGCCGGACCGGTGGTCTATGAGGAAGACCGCTGCATGGGATGCCGCTACTGCATGGTGGCGTGCCCGTTCCAGGTGCCCACCTACGAGTGGTCGGCGCGGTTACCCAAAGTGGTCAAGTGCGACATGTGTTCCGATCGTGCCAAGGGGCCCACCCGCTGCTCGGAGGCCTGCCCAACCGGCTCCACCATCACTGGCGAGCGGGGCGAGTTGATTGCCGAGGCAAAAAAGCGGCTCGCCGAAAAGCCGGCGGACTACTACCAGAAGATCTACGGATTGGAGGAAGCCGGTGGCACCTCCGTGCTGATCGTGGCGGCAGTGCCGTTCGAACAGATCGGATATAACACCGTTGCCAAGGCGGCCCTGCCGCAGTTTACCTGGAATGCACTCCAGCACGTGCCGGACGTTGCTGTGATGGGCTCGGTGCTGATGGGCGGCGTCTACTGGCTCTCCCACAGGAAAGAGGACGTGGCGCGCAAGGAGGGCCGGTCGTGACCAACTTGATCAGGCAGTATCTCTGGAAGGTCGTTTTCGCCAGCCTGATGCTGGCCGGAGCCTACGCCACCTTCGCCCGCTTCTATTGGGGTCTAGGCGCCTCCACGAATCTGACAGATCAGTTCCCGTGGGGCATCTGGGTCGGCTTTGACGTGCTTTGCGGAGTCGGCCTGGCCGCCGGAGGCTTCACGCTGGCGGCCATCGTCCACATCTTCAACATCAAGAGCTACCACGCCGTGGTCCGGCCCGCCATTCTCACCGCCTTCCTCGGCTACATGCTGGTGGTAGTGGCGCTCATGTTTGATCTGGGCCGCCCCTACCGCATCTGGCACCCCCTCGTCATGTGGAATCCGCGCTCAGTGATGTTTGAAGTGGGCTGGTGCGTCACTCTCTACACCACCGTTCTGGCGTTGGAATTCATGCCGGTGGTGTTGGAGAAGTTCGGGCTGGTCAAGGCGCACAAGGCTCTCAAGACTATCATGCTGCCGATTGTCATCCTGGGCGTCATCCTCTCCACTCTGCACCAAAGCTCGCTGGGCAGCCTGTTCCTCATCATGTCGAACAAGATGCACCCCTTGTGGTACTCTTCCATGCTGCCGGTGCTGTTCTACGCTTCCGCCATCTCCACCGGCCTGGCGATGACCGTGTTTGAGTCCTGGCACAGTGCGCGGGCCTTCGGCCGGCAGTTGGAGTTTCCGCTCATCCAGCGCATCACCCGCGTGCTGGCGGTGAGCATCGCCGTTTATCTGGCGATGCGCTTCCTGGATCTCTACCATCGCGGAGCCCTCGCGTCGCTCAATCAACCTGGCGCCGAACGATGGCTGTTCGGTCTGGAGATCGTGTTGATGGCTGTACCGATGTTGATGTTTTTCCGCGAACGGACGCGTGAAAACCCCACAGCCATCTACGTGGGCGTGGTCCTGTTCCTGCTCGGCTTCGTCACCAATCGCCTCAACGTCAGCGTCACGGCGCTGGAGCGGGGATCGGGCGTCAGCTACTTCCCCAAGTGGACTGAGCTGGCGGTTACGTTCGCCATCATCGCGGCCGGGTTCGTCATCTTCCGCATGGCGGCGAAGTATCTGCCGATCTTCGAGGACGAAGAAGGCCACCAGCCCATGCGGGTCCCAGCGCTTCAGCCAGACCGCACCGCCCAACTGGTGACGGCCAGAGGAGACTGACACCAGGTTGCTGAAGTACACCACTGGAATGCCCAGGTTCGGGCTCGGCGCCAAACTCGCCGGTTGCCTGGTGGCTGCGGTTGTCTTTTGTTTCACCCTGTTTGCCTACCTCCACCAGCGCCTGGAGCAGAAGCATCTCGAGGCGCTGGTTTCCATGTCCGCCGAACGGGTGTCCGATATTGTGCACTCCTCCACCTGGCAGGCGATGCTGCGCAATGACCGGGAACTGCTCTACACAATGATCCGCGACATGGGCCGCGAGCCCGGCATTCGCCGCCTGCGCATCATCAATGAAGATGGGCTGGTCCAGCACTCCTCCGATCCGGCCGAAATCGGGACCATGGTGGACAAGTCGGCCGAGTCCTGCTACGCCTGCCATGCACAGTCCCAGCCGCTCACCAAACTGGCGCGCCGGGACCGCGCCCGCATCTTCGTCGATGCCGACGGCAAGCGGACCCTCGCCGTCATCCGGCCGGTCGAGAACCACCCCGATTGCAGTAACGCCGCCTGTCATGCCCATCCGGCCTCGCGCCGCATTCTGGGCGTCATCGATGCGCACCTGGCTCTCGACGCCGTGGACGCGCAGTTGGCCGAGCACCGGATCCAGGCCTATGAATTTACGGCAGGGGCCGCCATCCTGGGCTGCCTGCTCTCCCTCGGCTTTGTATTCGTCTTCGTGCACAGGCCTGTCCGCTCGCTGCTGACTGGCACCGTGAAGTTGGCGCAGGGCGACCTGAGCCATCGCATCAACGTTCATTCCAGTGATGAGTTGGGCGTCCTGGCCGAGTCGTTCAACGAGATGGCCCATGAGCTCGACGGCGCGCACGAAGAATTGACGCAATGGGCGCGCACGCTGGAAGAGCGGATCCAGAAGAAGACGGCGGATCTCGAAATCGCCCACAAAGGGCTCATGCACACGGAGAAGATGGCGTCGCTGGGGCGGCTGGCCGCCACCGTGGCGCATGAAGTGAACAACCCGCTGTTCGGCATGCTCACTTACGCGAGGCTCACGCTGAAAGACGTCCAGCGGCCCGAAATCGACCAGGCCGCCCGCGACCGCATGATCGACAACCTGAAGATCATTGAGCGCGAAAGCCGGCGCTGCGGGGAACTCATGAAGAACCTGCTCGCGTTCTCCCGGCAGAGCCCGCCGCAACGCACCCAAGTGCAGGCCAACCTCATCGTTCAGCGGGCGATGCAACTGGTGACCCACCAGTTCGAACTCGCGCAGACTGTGCTCACTGCCGAACTCGACCCTGCACTGCCTGAGATTCTCTGTGACGCCGGCCAGTTGCAGCAGGTGCTTATCGTGCTGCTGGTCAATGCCGGCGAGGCGCTGGGCAAGGGCGGCGAGATCATCATCAGGACGGCGCCGCTGCCCGGCTCCGGCGGCATCGCCATCTCCGTCAAAGACAACGGCCCCGGTATTCCCGAAGCTTTGCACCAGCACATCTTCGAGCCGTTCTTCTCCACCAAGGACAACCAACACCGCACCGGTCTCGGCCTGGCTGTGGCCAAGGGCATTGTGGACAGGCACGGCGGCCTCATTCGAGTCCATTCGACACCGGGCCACGGAGCCGAGTTTGTGATACATATGCCTCTGCACGCTCCGGCGTCGCAGGGGTCAGAAGGAACGGCGATATGACAAACGGCAAATTGCTGATCGTGGACGACGACATCGTGGTCCGCGATTCGTTGGGGAAATGGTTTGAGAGTGAGGGCTTTGACGTCACCATAGCGGCGGGCGCCCCGCCGGCGCTGGAGATCCTCTCGCACGACCGGTTCGATCTGGCCTTGGTGGATATCAAGATGCCCGGTGTGGATGGCATCGAGTTGCAGGCCAAGCTGCGGCAGATTGACCCGGAAATGCCCGTGGTGATCATGACCGGCTACGCCTCGGTGGAGACCGCCGTACGGGCGCTGAAGAACGGCGCCTATGACTACATCACCAAACCGTTTGACCCCGACGAACTCGTCCACCTGGTCACCAACGCCATTTCGCACCGCACCGCCACCAAAGAGGTGGTCCGGCTGCGCGAGAATCTGAAACAGATTTTCCCGGACACGCAGTTGATCGGCCAGAGTTCCGCCATGAAGCGCGTCATGGAACTGGTGGAGATGGTGGCTCCCACCGATGCCACCGTGCTGATCACCGGCGAGAGCGGCACCGGCAAGGAAGTGGTGGCGCGCGCCATCCACGCCGCCAGCCCGCGCCGCTACAATCCCCTGGTGGCCATCCACTGCGGAGCGCTGACCGAATCGTTGCTGGAAAGCGAACTCTTCGGCCATGAGCGCGGCGCCTTCACCGGCGCGCAGGCCCGCAAGAAGGGCAAGTTTGAGGTGGCCGACGGCGGCACCGTGTTCCTGGACGAGATCTCCGATATCAGTCTTCGCGTGCAGACCGATCTGCTGCGCGTCCTGCAGGAAAAGGAGATCGTCCGAGTCGGAGATACCCAGCCCGTGAAGGTGGATTTCCGCGCCGTCGCCGCCACCAACAAGAGCCTGGAAAAGCTGGTGGACGAACGGCTCTTCCGGCCCGATCTCTACTACCGGCTCAATGTCTTCGCCATTGAGATTCCGCCGTTGCGGGCGCGCCGGGAAGACATTCCGCTGCTCGCCGATCACTTCCTGGCCAAGCTCGCCACGCACATGAACCGGCCGCCCCAAAAGCTCAGCGCCAAGGCCGTGGAAGTGCTGATGGACCACCCCTGGCCCGGCAACGTCCGCGAACTGGAGAACTCCATCGAGCGCGCCATGCTGATCGACCGCGAGCCGGAGCTGAAGCCGGAGGATTTCCCCTTCCAGGCCAGCGGCGCGCGCGGCACCTCCTTGTCCGGCCAGCGGCTGGAAGATATTGAAAAGCTCCACATCGAGCGCATGCTCGAAGAGTCCAGCTGGAATCTGTCGCGCACCGCGCGGATCCTGGATATTGACCGGACCACGCTGTACAACAAGATCAAACGTTACGGCCTGAGGGAAACAGCTGAGAAGTGATCGCCGGCTTGCAGCTACTGCCGCTTGGGCGCGCCGGCGGGGATGGCACGCCAAGCCTGGCCCTGCTGGATCGCCTGGCCGCGGAGGCAGCGCGGCTGCTAGCCGTGTCCTGTCATGTCGAGACGCAGCCTCTCCTGGTGGATCCGTTCTTTGACGACCTTCGCGGGCAGGCTTGGTCTACCGCGATTCTGGCCCGCTTGCAGGAGCGGCGTCCCCATCCCGGCACAGTGCTCCTCGGTGTGACGGAGCTGGATCTTTACGTCCCTGTGTTGACGTTCGTCTTCGGCGAAGCACAGCTCAACGGGCCGTGTGCGGTGATCTCGGCCCACCGGCTCCGCGACGAATACTACGGTTTGCCGGCGAACGAGAATTTGCTCGTGGAACGCCTCATGAAGGAAGCTCTCCACGAGATCGGCCACACCCAGGGACTGCGGCACTGCACAGACTGGCGTTGCGTCATGTCGTCGGCCCACACCGCCGAACGCATTGACCTCCGCCAGGCCGGATTTTGTCCCGGCTGCGCGGCTTTGCTGACGCGGACCCGGTAAGGCCCGCCGCGCCACCTCAAACGTGCTGATCGAAGAGAAGCTGGTTCCCGTCCGGGTCCATCGCCACAAAACTGGCGGGACCCGTCGTGCTCTCGTCGGCCTCGGTGGCCAACTTCACGCCTTGCGCCTTCAACTGCCGCTGGAGCTCCCGCACATCCGTAAAGGCGGCCAGCTTCTGCTTGTTACTGTCCCAGCCCGGGTTGAAGGTCATTATGTTCTTCTCGAACATGCCATGGAAGAGGCCGATAATGCAGTCGCCGTTCTTCAGGACCAGCCAGTTCTTGGCGGGATTCCCGCCGCGGGCCTTGAAGCCGAACTTCTCGTAGAACTGCCTGGACGCCTTGAGGTCCTTGACCGCCAGGCTGATGGAAAACGCGCCAAGCGCCATGTCTTTCGGGGCGGCGGCTTGGGTTGGCCCCGCACTGGCGGCGAGGGCGGCAGTGGCCAGCAATTCGCGGCGGTCGATCATGGGTGACTCCTTTGCGTTACTATATCATCGAGTAGGAATTCGCTCAATCCGGGCCCAGGGAGCGATTTCGCGCCGTTTTGGGGATCGACAACGCTCGCCGAGAAGGTGTGAAGAAATATGCAAAATCGGTGAACCGGCCGCGCGGGGGGATACGAAAC
>JBBQLF010000213.1:0-7389 GCA_038327695.1 Bryobacterales bacterium | reverse complement strand
GCCTGTAAGGTGGCCAAAACGGTCATTTACCTGCTTAAAACCGTCCAAATCGCACAAAAAAACGGCCAGTTTGGAGTTGTTTCGGGCGGCGCGCGCCAGTTCGCTCTGGAGATGCTGGAAGAGCGACCCGGCGTTAGGCAGGCCGGTGAGATGGTCAAAGGCAGCCTGGCTCTCGGCTTTGCTGAAGCGGAGTGAGTTCTCCACGGTCATGGCCAGTTTAGGGCCGATGGCGAGCAGGAGACTGAGCTGCGACGCCGAGAAGGCATCGCTTCTCTCGGCGTAGAACGTCAGCACGCCGCCGATGCCGTTCGGCCCGTCCAGCGGCACGCTGAGGGCCGAGTGGAGACGGGCCATTTTCCCGGGGTTGCGGCCGCAGGTGGGCTCCGTGGCCGGATCGGCATTGAGGGCGGGTCTTCCCGAGCGTGCCACAGTGCCGCTCAAGCCTTCGCCGGAAGCGATGGTGAGGTCATGGAAGAGCGTGTAGTTCTCGCCTTCAATGAAGACGGACTTCAGGCGTTCGCCTTCCAGCAGATAGAGCACCATGGTGTCAAACGGAATCTGGCCGCGGAACTGGCGGGCCAGCGCCACCAGCGTCTCGCGGAGGTTCAGCGAACTGCCCAGAATGCGGGTAAACTCCAACAGGCTCTGCTCCTCGCGCCGGGCAGCGGAGATGGTGGCCAGGAAGGCCGGAGCCTGGCTCGATTCAGCCCCACCGGTGGCGGGCGCGCCGCGCGAGGTGGAGCGCGCCTCCTCGTCCAATGTGCGAAAGAGACCGCTCAGCGCAGCCACGACGTTAGGATCCAGGCTGTGGCCGGCCTCCTGCCTGACCACCTCAATGGCCTTTTCCATGCTCAGCGCCGCCCGGCAGCGGGTGGGTGCAGTGAGGGAGACCAGCGTGTCCACGGCGGCCAGCACGCGCGCCTCCAAGGGGATCGACTCGCCCTGCAGGCCCCGCGGATATCCGGCGCCGTCCCAGCGTTCGTGGTGCGCCCTGACGATGGGTGCGACCGGAAATGGGAACCGGGCCCGTTCGATGATGTCGCCACCGACGTCGGGGTGTACCTTGAGCCGCTCATACTCGTCCGGTGTGAGCGGACCCTGCTTCATGAGGATCTGGTCCGGCACGGCCACCTGGCCGACGTCGTGCAGAACTGCGGCCGCGCGCAGGGCCTTGAGCGAAGAGTCAGTCAGGCCGACATGCCGGCCGAGCCCCACGCTGAATGTGGACATGCGGTGGAGATGGTCGAAAGCGGAAGTGTCTTTCGACTCTACGGCAAGAGCCAGCGCCTCCACCAGGCCCATTTGAGTCGCGGTCAGCTCTTCGGCATGCTGCCGCTCGCGGGCCAGCCCGTCCAATTGCAGTCTGTAGGCGCGGCTCAGCAGTATGAGCAGGGGCAGGGTGAGCAGGGCTGTTTGCCACCACGGCAAAGGCGCCACCGTCGTGATCAGCCCCGCCAGAGCCGAACCGGCCAGGTAGTAGGGCAACGACCCGAGGAACCGGCCTTGCCAGACAGACCGGAGCTGCGCCCGTTCCGCCAGAGCGACGGCCGCCGCCTGCGGAAACGCCGTCACCAGGAACAGGACCGCCGCCGCCAGCGGAAGCGCGGCGGCCTGGCCACCAGCCGGCAACAGGAGGGAGATCCGCTGGAAGGTGGCGCTGGCGGCTTCAATCCCCAAAACTACGCTAGCCACCTGGAAGGCTAGCGACAGAGCGTCCATGGCCGATTTCTGCTCCCGCAGACAGTGAATGACCGTTCCACTGATCCCGATGAGGAGAGTCTCGGCGACGCTCAATTGCGCCAGGCTGGCCAGGATGAAGATGAACCCGGCCGACAGGGTGCCGGCGGGTGTGGCCACGCCCGCGCGCAAAAGGGCCGAAACAACGGTTAAGCCCAGGTAGACGAGGAAGATACCCTGGTTGGCAGACGATGCCTGGAGGCTCTGGCGCACGCCGTATGCCAGAGCGACGGTGAGAATGATCGATTGGTAGAACCTGGCTCTTTTCATGATCGGCAACGGCGGCTCCGCTGCTTGCTGCGCGTCCGGACAACCCTCGGAACCCCACCTCTGGCCATGGGGCCGGGCGGCGGAGCCCGGGGCTTCACTCGGTCTTATCGGCCAGAACGGCGGCCGCATGAGCCGCGTTGCGAGAAACACGGCGATCCGGTCCGGTACCATTATGCAGGGCGATCTTTCCAATCCCAGATGATCGACATTCACTCACACATCCTGCCCGGCCTGGACGACGGTGCACGATCCATGGCGGAGACCATCGAGATGATCGAGATCGCGCGTGCCCGTGGCACCACTGCCATCGTCGCCTCGCCCCATGCCGACACCAAGTACAGCTACGAGCCGGAACGCATAGAGGAATTGCTGACCGAGGCCCGCAGCCTGGCCGGACCGGGCATCGAGCTGGTCCGAGGCTGTGACTTCCACCTGATGTCGTCCAACGTCGAAGATGCGCTCCGCCACCCGGCCCGCTACACCATCGGCGGCAGATGCTACCTGCTGATGGAGCTCTCTGACCTGCTGATCTTCCCCAACACGGGTTCGCTGTGGAGCGAACTGGAGGCAGCGGGGATGAGGATCATACTGACCCATCCGGAGCGAAATCCGCTTCTCCGGCAGAGGCTGGAGCTGATTGAGGAGTGGGTGGAGCAGGGGCGGTATATGCAGGTGACGGCGCAGTCGCTGCTCGGCGTTTTCGGCCCGAAGGCGCAGGAGTTCGCCGACCAGCTGCCGGACCGGGGCCTGGTCCATTTTCTGGCCAGCGATGGGCACAATGCCAAACACCGGCCGCCGCGTCTGGACCAGGGTTTCGATTGGGTGGCGCGGCGCTATTCGCCGCAACTGGCGCAGTTGCTGTGTGAGGACCACCCGCGGGCCGTGGTGGCCGGCGAAGCCCTGGATCTGTCGGAGTTTCCTCCGAAAACGGAGAAGCGCGGGCTGTTCAGCCGGCTGCTCCGGCGTGCTGAGTGAGCGGAACTGGCTGAATCCAGATCGGGCCAGATTGCTTCTAAGGAGTGGGATTGAGTTTTACAATCCGTACTCCGGCCGGTAGAATAGTGTCAGGCCATCTCTAGGAACCAGCGTGCAGATCGAACAGACAAATCCTTATCGTTTCAACAATATCAACTGGGTGACGACCATCGCCCTCGTACTATTACACGTAGGCGCGGTCGCCGCCTTCTTCTACTTCGACTGGCGGGCGGTGATCGTATCCGCGCTCCTGTACGTTGCCTGCATCGGCTGGGGCATCGGCATGGGCTATCACCGGCTGTTGACGCACCGTTCGTACAAGGTGCCGAAACCGATTGAGTACTTCCTGGCTGTCTGTGGCGCTCTGACGCTGGAGGGCGGGCCGATTTTCTGGGTGGCGACTCATCGCGTGCACCATCAGCGCTCCGATCAGCCGGGCGATCCGCACAGTCCCAGGGACGGTGCGTGGTGGTCCCACATGGGCTGGATTATCTTCGGCACGCCCAAGCACAACGCGACGGCGCTGATGTCGAAGTACGCGCCGGATCTGGGCCGCGATCCGTTCCATCGATGGCTGAACACCTACCACTATCTGCCACTGGTCGTGCTGGGATTGATCCTGCTGGCCGTGGGCGGGTTACCCATGCTGCTGTGGGGCGTTGCGCTGCGGGTGGTGTTGGGTCTCCATGCCACGTGGCTGGTGAACTCCGCCACGCATCTGTGGGGCAGGCGGCGGTTCCAGACCCGGGACGATTCGCGGAACAACTGGTGGGTGGCGCTTCTGACCTTCGGGGAGGGCTGGCACAACAATCACCACGCCCACCCGTCGTCGGCGCGGCACGGGCTGGCGTGGTTTGAATTTGACCCGACCTGGCTCCAGATCAAGGTGTTGGCTCTGCTCGGCCTGGCCCAGAAGGTGCAAGTCGCGAAACTCAGCGATCTGATGGCCGAAGAAGACCAGGCGGCCGCCTGAGGGCTCAGCCGCCGGCGAGATCGACAATCTCCTGATAGTGATGGACGTGGCGGCCGGGCTGGCCCCGCTCGGCCGCCGCGGCCATGGCAGCCGCAAGGACGCCGGCCGGCATGGGCCGGTATTTTTTTGCGCCACCGATCATTGCCCATTCGAAGGCGCGGGCCAGGCGAATGCCCCACTGCTCCCCGGTTCTGGCCTCATGGCGCTGGCCCAGCAGGACGCTGGGCCGGAAGATGTGCAGGGCTTCGAAGCCGAGCCCGGAGAGAGCCTCTTCCAGTTCGCCCTTGACGCGCAGGTAGAAACTGGCGGCCTTGGGGTGAGCGCCCACGCTGGAGACCACCATCAGGCGGCGGGCGCCGGCGGCACGGCCAGCTTCGGCGAATTTCAGGGCGAGATCGAAATCCACTGCGCGGAAGGCCTGCTGGCTGCCGGCCTTCTGAATGGTTGTACCGAGGCAGCAGAACAGATGGGTGACGGGCGGCAACCGCAGGCCGGCGTAGTCGGCGCGTTGCAGGGCGATCCGGTCGTCGTAGAAGGCGTCTTCCTCGAGGACCTGCTGGAGATAGCGCCCCACCAACCCGGTGGCCCCCGCCAAAACGGCCGTGTTTCGCGTCATACTCAGAGCATAGCGTTTGGCACGCTGAGGAGGACACTGGGATGACGACACGGCGGACTGCACTCATGGCGCTGGCAGGAGCGGCCGCGCCCGGCGCCCCGGCGGCAGCGGACTGGCCACAGTGGCGCGGCCCGCGACGCGACGGGTTGTCCACAGAGACGGGCCTGCTGAAACAGTGGCCGAGCCGAGGTCCGGAGCAGGTCTGGAGTACGGATGGATTGGGTGCCGGCTACGGCACAGTGTCCATAGCCGGCGACCGGATCTATGTGCAGGGCAGCGTTAAGGGCCGCAGTTCCGTCCACGCGCTGGACCGTTCCAGCGGCAAGCTGCTTTGGACCGTGGCGCTCGGTCCGGCGGGCGACAATGATAGAGGCGACGGTCCGCGCTCGACGCCGACGGTGGAGGGCGCCAATCTCTGGGTGATGACCGAGTCGGGCGATCTGGCGTGCCTGAAAGCCGCAGATGGCAGCGTCGTCTGGAAGAAGAACGCGCTGACGGATTTCAAGGGACGGAATCCGCACTGGCTGCTGAGCGAGTCTCCGCTGGTGGACGGAGAGAAGCTGGTGTTTACGCCGGGCGGCAAGGGCGCCTGCATGGTGGCGTTGGAGAAGATGAGCGGCAAGTGGATTTGGTCCAGCCAGGAACTCAGCGACCCGGCCGGCTACGCCTCCGCGATCCTGTGCGAGGTGGGCGGCGTGCGCTGCTACACGACGCTGACGGCCGAAGCCGGCGTGGGCGTGCGCGCCTCGGACGGCAAACTGATGTGGCGGTACGAGAAGCCGGCCAATGGCACGGCGAACTGCGCAACGCCCGTCTTCGGCCAGGACAAGGTGTTCTACAGTTCCGCCTACGGCACCGGCGGCGGCGTGCTGGCCCTCAAAGCGTCCGGCGGGGCGGTAGAATCCACCGAGCTTTGGTTCAACCGCGAAATGATGAACCACCATGGCGGCGTGGTCCTGGTGGATGGCCACTTGTACGGATTTTCGAACTCCATTCTGACCTGTCTTGAGTTCGAGACCGGGAAGGTGAAATGGAAGGACCGCAGCGTGGGTAAAGGCTGTCTGACCTGCGCCGAGGGCCGGCTCTACCTGTTGGGAGAAAGCCAGACGGCCGGCCTGGCAGAGGCCACGCCGGCGGGCTATCGCGAACTGGGCCGGTTCAACATCACTGATCATGGGCGGCCGAGTTGGGCGTATCCTGTGGTCTGCGGCGGAATGCTATATGTCCGCAATCAAGGCCAGCTGCAGTGCTTCAACGTGAAGGGCCGAGCCTAGAATTTCAGGCCGACCCGCCAGAGCAGGAAGCCGCAAGCCTGGCGGAAGTACAGCCATTGCTCCCGCCATTCCCCCTTGGGCGTCTGAGGACGGGGCGAGCCGAGGACCCTCATGCCCTGATTCTGCAGGATTCGCTTCGACCGGAAGATGTGGTAGCCGTCGCTGACCAGGATGGCGGAGGTGAGACCCATCCGGCGCATGATCTCGCTGACAGCCAGCACGGTGGAGACGGTGGTGTCCCCCTCGCCCTCCACGGCAATCCGCTCGGCCGGGATGCCGCGGCGCACCAGGTAGTTGCGGCCCACTTCACCTTCGGTGAACTGCGGATCGCCGCCGGCGCCGCCCGTTGTGAGGATCAGTGGCGCCAGGCCTTTGGTGTAGAGTTCAAAGGCGTGATCGAGGCGCGCCCGGAGCACCGGCGAGGGGCGGCCATTGTATTCGGCCGCGCCGAGGACCACAATAATGTCTGCCTTTTGCGACTCATCGAGAGTAGATTGGCGCTCAATCTGCTTGGACAACATGACGAGATAGGTGACCAGAGGCAGACCGGTCACCAAGAGAGCTATGGCAAAGAGCCGCTTCATCGTACGATATTGATTCTACCCATATGGCCAAAGCCGAAGTGATCACCAGCTCGAAAAATCCGTTGCTCAAGGAAATCAGGCGGGCTCTGGCCCGCGGGACCTTGACGGCCGACGGACTCTGCGTGGCCGAGACGTTTCATCTGCTGGAGGAGGCGCTGCGCTCGGAGTTGGCAACGCCCGTGGTGCTGGCCGCCGAGAGCGTGCGGCGGGTGGTGGAACGGCACATCGGCAACCTGCGCGGAGTGCGGCTGTTGACGGTTTCCGAGGAAGTCTTCCAGGAGATCTCGGCCACCGAGGCGGCCCAGGGTGTGATGGCCCTGGTGAAGCCGCCGCAGTGGACCATGGAACATGTGTTGCGCGGCATCTCGATGCTGCTGGTGCTGGACGGCGTGCAGGATCCGGGCAACGCGGGGGCCATGGTGCGGGCGGCCGAGGCGTTTGGCGCCACCGGCGTGGTGTTTCTGAAGGGCACGGTGAGCCCGTGGAATGCCAAGACTCTGCGGGCCAGCGCGGGCTCCATGTTCCGGGTGCCGTTTCTGGACGGGGTGGATGCGGCGGTTCTGCGCTCGGCGTTGCAGCAAGGGCGGACGGATGTCTATGTCGCGGTGCCGCGGGGCGGCGTGGCACTGCGGGACGCCGACCTGAAGCGGCGATGCGCGATTGTGATCGGCAGCGAGGGACGGGGCGTGAGTGGAGAGATGCGCGGCGCGGGCGTGGATCTGCACATTCCGACCACGGCTGTTGAGAGCCTGAACGCGGGCGTGGCGGCGGGGATCCTGTTGTACGAATCCTGGCGGCAGAGGACAGCGGGATGAGCCTTTTCGACGCGGCGTCCGGACTGGCGGCCGACAACGCGCCGAGGCCCCTGGCCGAGCGCATGAGACCCGGGTCTCGGGGGCGCGAAGGAGGGCCGGGAGGGAAAGGACACCACAGAAAAAAACAAAACCGGGGTAATAGCGG
>JBBQLF010000212.1:0-7413 GCA_038327695.1 Bryobacterales bacterium | reverse complement strand
CGCCGGCAATCCGCTTGTAGGCCTTCAGGTGTGTGAGGCCCATGAATCCAAGACCAACCATCGCGATGCGCATAGACAATCGTCATGGTAGCAGGCGGGAAAGCCGTTCGCCGCCCCGGTTTGTGTGGTGCGGTGAACTGGGATAGAGTGGTCCCGTACCGGGCAGAGGCGAGCGGGCTCCCCGCCATTGGAAAAGCCCATACAGGACGAGGAATTCAGATTCGTGCGCTACCGTGCCTTGCGGGCGTCCATTCTGCTGATAGCTGCGCCGGTCCTTGCCGGCGCGCAGCCGGCCCAGCAGGCTCTCACGCTGCCGGAGTGCATCCGGCTGGCCGAATCGGTCCCTTCGGCTGTGAGCCTCGCCCGCCAGGAGCGTGACATCGCCGCCAGGGACCTGACGCAAGCCCGCAGCGATGCGGCCGGCCGACGTTCAGCTTCCTGCCGCTCAACGGGATCCAGGAGTATGCGTCTCTCATCGGCGTGAACCAGGAGTTCGGCACTTCAGGCCGCCTGCGCGCCGAAATGGCTCGCGCGCGGATCGGCCACGAGCTTGCTGCCACCAGCCTGTCCCTCACCCGGCGGGAACTCCGGCGTGCCGGGACCACGGCGTACTACAGCGCCCTACTCACACGGCGCATCATCCGGATCAGTCAGGAGGCCCTCCCGGAAGGCCCCGGTTTTGAGGACCAGATGAGCGTGCTTTTCCGGGGCAGCGAAGCCCCTCGGGCGAATGTGGTGAAGGCTTCCGCGCCGGTGGCGCTTCTGGAGCAGTCCGCCGACGCCGCGCGTCTGAAGTCGCAACTCGCCATCCAGGCGATGGCCTGGTTCTGGACGCGCGTCCCGTCTTCGAATTCCGCTCCTTCCCGCATCCCTTCGCTCTGGTGGCACTGTGGATCACCGGCACAACTTTGAACATCTCCTCGTTCATGGGCGCCATCATGGTTATCGGTATCGTCCACAAGAATGGCATTCTGATGCTGGACTCCGAGCAGTACTTTTCGGAGAAGGGTTACGAACTGCGCGAGGCCATTTTCCACGCCGGCCGCCGCCGGCTGCGTCCGATTCTGATGACCGCGCTGGCTACTATTTTCGGCATGGCTCCGCTGGCCATCGGCGTGGGTTCCGGCGCGCAGTTGCTGCGTCCGCTAGCCATCGCCGTCATTGGCGGCGTGACCGTCTCGATGGTTCTCTCGCTGCTCATCACGCCAGTGCTCTTCCACCAGCTTCGCCAACGGGGACTTTGAGGACTCGTCACGGAATAACCTTGCCAGCCCGGCACGCCCGCTTGTTCAGGCGCGCGGTTCGGAATCGGGCTCTGAATCGCGCGCTATCAACCCAGTATGGCCCTGCGGGTCACCGGAAGTAATGAAAATGCCGACAGGGGCGAAGGGGGCGGGCACGCATGGCGGACAAGGAGCATCGTTTTCGACGGAGCGGTTCGCATGGCTATTTCATGACGGGCCCTGCGCAGATCAGACGCGCCAACTGATCAGCTTCGGCTCGGTCATCTCCTCGATGGCGTAGCGCGGGCCCTCGCGGCCCGTGCCGCTGAGTTTCACGCCCCCGTGATGGGCCCTGCGCCGATCAGACGCGCCAGGTGATCAGCTTGGGTTCGGTCATCTCCTCGATGGCGTAGCGCGGGCCCTCGCGGCCCGTGCCGCTGAGTTTCACGCCCCCGTGATGGGCCCTGCGCAGATCAGACGCGCCAACTGATCAGCTTCGGCTCGGTCATCTCCTCGATGGCGTAGCGCGGGCCCTCGCGGCCCGTGCCGCTGAGTTTCACGCCCCCGTAATGGGCCCTGCGCCGATCAGACGCGCCAGGTGATCAGCTTGGGTTCGGTCATCTCCTCGATGGCGTAGCGCGGGCCCTCGCGGCCCGTGCCGCTGAGTTTCACGCCCCCGTAGGGCATCTGATCGGCGCGGAACTGGGGCACGTCGTTGATCAGAAAACCGCCGACCTCCACCGCCTGGGCGGCACGGAATGCGCGCTCAATGTCCCGCGTGAAGATCCCGGCCTGGAGGCCGAATTCAGAGGAGTTGACGCGTTCGATGGCCGCCTCCAGTGTGGTGTAGGGTTCAATGCACGCCACCGGCCCGAACGCCTCCTTGCACTGCAACGGCGAATCCGCAGCCACGCCGGTCAGCACCACCGGCGGCAGCGTGGCGCCATTGCGCGGGCCGCACAGGACCGCAGTGGCGCCGTGCTGGACGGCATCCCGAACCCAGGACTCCACCCGGACGGCCTCGGCTTCCGTGATCAACGAGCTGACCTCGGTGGCGGGATCCAGCGGATGGCCGAGGCGCAGAGCGGCGGCCGAGGCGGCAAAGCGCTCAGTGAACTCGGCGGCGACGCTGGCGTGGACGAAGATGCGCTGCACGGAGATGCAAACCTGGCCCGAATGAGCGTAGGCGCCGGGCACGGCGCGGGCGACGCAATCGGCCAGATCCGCGTCGGGCTCCACGATGAGTGACGAGTTGTTGCCCAGCTCCAGCGTCACGCGTTTGAGGCCGCTGCGGGCCCGGATGCGGAGGCCCGTTTCGGCGCTCCCGGTGAAGGTGATCATGCGGACGGCCGGGTGCTCGACGAGGAAATCGCCGAGCGCCGCACCGGGCCCGGTGACGACATTGAGTGCGCCGTTGGGCAGTCCGCAGGCCGAAAGCAGGCGCGCCAGCAGCAAAGCGCTCAGCGGCGTGGCCGAGGCCGGCTTGTGCACGATGGCGTTGCCGGCGGCGATGGCCGGGCCGATCTTGTGCACGGAAAGGTTGAGCGGAAAATTGAACGGCGTGATGGCGGCGATGACGCCGAGCGGCTCCCGCACAGTGAGGGCCATGCGGCCGAGTCCGGCCGCGGAGGCATCCATCGGCACCACTTCGCCTGCCAGCCGGTGCGCCTCTTCCGAGGAGAACAGCAGCGTCGAAGCGGCGCGCTCCACCTCCACGCGGCCCTCGCGCAAGGGCTTGCCGCTCTCCGACGAGATCGCCTGGGCGAACTGCTCTTTCTGCTCCAGCAGCAAGGTGTTGGCGCGGCGCAGGATGGTGCTGCGCTGATCGCGGGACAGTGCGCGCATGACGGGCGCGGCGCGGCGGGCCGCGTCCACGGCGAGTTCCATCTCAGCCAGCGACGCGGCGAAGACCGTCGCGCAGGGCGTGCCGTCGAAGGGGATGCGCACGGTGACTGCGGTGGCCGTACGGACCTCGCGGCCATCGATCCACATAGGGTAGGCGGGGCTCATGGGGGTTACTCCGGTTTCATGTTGCCAAAGCCGAATCGTTCGCGCACGACCTTGCCGGCGGCATCCACCAGGAACTCCGCCCAGAAGGCGCCCTCCCCGGGCAGGCCGAAGCGCAGATCGTGGATCTGGACCAACGTCGCGCCCTCGGGCGTGGCGACGGACGTGAGGCGCCAGGCGGGGGCTTGCGCGAAATCGAGAAAGACGCGGCCCGTTTCCGTGCCCGCGATGGCGGCGCGGACCCTGGCGGTGTCGGGCTTGTAGAGGATGCGGCCGGCGTCGGGGTCGAAGTCCCGCGCCAACAGATCTATCCCCATGACGTGCCAGGCGGCGTCTGTTTCCACCACGCCGGTCCAGCGCCAGGGATTGGCGGCGCTGGGAATGGCCAGCGTGGCGCGCGGCGGCTCCTTGGCATAGACGCGGGCTTGGAGGGTGTCAATGGCCCGGGCGTGGAGCGCGGAGCGGCCCGCCACATAGGCGCAGACCAGGAGCAGACCGAAGATGGCGGCGCCCCGGCCGGCGGCGGGCCGGCGTGTGGCTCGTCCGGCAATTTCGCTATCGACCAGCCGCGCCAGCATGGGGCCGAGGGTGCAGGCAATCAGGATCACCCAAAGCCACACATCGACGATGTGGACCAGATCCAGGTGGAGCCAGGCGCTGGAGAACGGCAACTGTAGCCGGATGCCGTAGATGTTGAGGTAGTCCAGGCCCAGATGGCTCCCAATGGCCGCCAGAGCGACGAGATAGGCGCCCACCCAGTGACGCCGGGTGAGGGCTTCGCGGCGCGCCAGAAGCCACCACAGGGGCAAGGCGGCCAGTGCCAGCAGCGGCGCCCAGAACAGGGCGTGCGTGAAGCCGCGATGGTACGCCAGGTAGCAGAGTGAGCCGTTGGCGGCGGCGGTGATGTCCAGATCCGGCGCGTTGGCGGCAATGACGGCAAGGAGAGTGGCGCGCGGCGCCAGCCGGTTCAGGCCGGCGCGGGCCAGCAGCAGGCCGGTCAGGCTGTGAGTCAGATTGTCCATGGATTAGCGAGCAGGCACTTCCACAGCATAAACCTGCGGATGGCCGGAGCGGTCACTGGTGAACACAACCAGGCGCTCGCCGGGCGAAAAGGACGGGTGAGGATGGGTCCACTGCGGGCCGTAGACGGTGTCGGTAGCGACCTCCATCCAGCTCAGTGCGCCGGTCTTGGCTTGGCTGCGGGCGGCCGCGAAATCCCCGGCCAGGGCATAGCGCGAAGCCTTCCACTGAGAACCCAGGCTGGTGGCCTGGCTGAGGCACAACAGCCGGCGGGCGCCGGAAGCGGTGTCGATGAGGAACAGGCCCAGGTCCGGGTGATTCGTATCGCAGAGAATTTCCGTGCCGGCCCTGTTGGGCGTAATGTGCCAGCAGTTGAATTCACAGATCAGCGAGCGCTCGCGGGTCTGCCAGTTCATGCGCCAGAGGCCGGTGGGCCAGACGGTGTAGACGATATCACCCGTCCGGCCCAGAAACGTCTCGTGGACGACAAATTCATCGTTGCCGTGCTCGTAGAGGCACTCCAGACCCGAGCCATCCCGCCGCACGCGGTACATGCGCGGGGCGGGGTCGCCGGCAAACTCGATCCACTCCGGCTCCAGCGGATGGAACTGCGGATGGATGACCGTGCGGGGGAAGGGAATCAGGCGCCAGCCGCTGCCGTCGGTACGGCCGGTGACGAGGCCGGACTGGGTGCCGTGCTTGACCGCTGCCGTGAGCCAACCGGCGTCTGCGGACAGTGAAATCTCGCCAAGCTGGGCGCCCTCGAAGCGCACGATCTCGGTCTCCGCCAGTGTGTCTGCGCCAATGCTCCAGATAGAGCCGCCGCGGACGAAGAACACGAGTTTGCCACTCGGATGGATGGCCGGCGAGAACGGGTGGATCGGCTCTGCGTCTGTCCATTGGCGGATCGGCCCGCCGGGGAAGCCTTCGACGGAGTAGAGCTGGGCCGAGCCGGAACGGTAGCTCGTGAAAATCAGCCTATGGCTGTCCGGCGTGAACGAACTCTGCAGGAAGTACGTGGCGTGGTTAATGCACGCCGCTGACGTCAGCTGGTGGACCACGGCGCCCGTGGCCGGGTCTCGGGTCACGGAGTGTTCCGAAGGACTGATTGTAGACTTCATTTGCGAAAGAACAGCATATGCTGCCAGGGGAGATCCGGTAACACCTTTTCGAAGCGGAAGCCCTCGGGTTCCAGCTCGGCGCGGACTTCGGCGACGCTCATCTTGTGTTCGGCGCGAATGGGTACCGCTGGATCCTCCTTGCGGAACTCCAGCAGGACCAGCAGCCCGCCGGGCTTGAGCGCGGCCCGCAACTGGCGCAACATCTCCTGCGGCTGCGAGAACTCGTGGTAGACGTCGACCAGGATGATCATGTCGAGCGCGGCGTCAGGCAGCCGGGATTCGCGCCCGGTGCTGAGCAAGGCTTCCACATTAGCCAACCCGGCGCGGGCAATGCGCTGGCGCAGGAGCTGGATCATCCCCGGCTGGATGTCGGTGGCGTAGACTTTGCCAGTGGGCCCCACCTGCCTGGCGATCAGTTCCGTGTAGTAGCCGGAGCCCGCGCCCACATCTCCAACCGTCATGCCGGGCTTGAGATCCAGAAGCCGCACGGCAGCCTTGGGGCGCTCCTCGTCCTCTCTTTCGGCGCGCTCCAGCCAGGGCGCACCGCCCACGCCCATGACTCCGGCGTAGCGCCGGCCGCTGACGGGGTGGCTGTCGGACGCCAGTACCGGTACGATGGCGATCATTGCCGCAAGTACGGCTGGTATTGCGGTGCTGGCACGTTTCATGGTTGAATGTCTGCGCGGACCTGTATTCTAGTCGATTCCGAGGATTCATGAAGATATTCAAGAAAGTTCTCCCTGCCTGGCCGCTTTCGACGTTGCTTCTGGCTCTGTGCCTGGCGCTGGTAACCAGCTGTTCCACGAACAAAGGCGCTTCGGGGAAGATCCACGTCATGGGCGAGGCCTCCGGCGCCGGTGGATTGATGTACACCGTGACCGAGGCCGAATGGAAAGAGGCGCTCGATGGGCCGATGGGCGCACGCCTGCCCAAGCACCGGTTCCTGCTGATCACTGTGAATGTCCTCAACAATAGCGCTGCCGAGGTCAATGTTCCGCTATTGAGCCTGCTCAACCCGAGCGGCGCCGCTTTCCGGGAAGAGAGCCAGGGCGACGGTGTCATGCCGTGGCTGGGCCTGTTGCGCCGCGTGCAGCCGGGCGAGACGCTGAGCGGCAAAATCCTGTTCGACGTGGCGCCCGCCAGCTACAATCTGCGCATCTCCAGCGGCGGTGACGCCGACACCGAGGTGACCGCGATTGTGGAGATCCCCTATCGGGCCGATCCGCCGCCGGTGAAGCCCGTGGATACGTTGCCCGCGCCAGCTACGAAATAAAGAGGCACAATGGAGGCGTGCGACCCTTGTTGCCGCTGATCGTCCTGGCGTGCCTGACCGGCTCGGCCGCGCCACCCGGGCCCGCGCCGCTCGCCATCACCAAAGCGACGCTGCACCACCGGCAGGAGGACGGACCCTCCATCCCGGCCGGCTACGAATTCGGTTCCGGCCAGTTGTTGCACTACAGTTTCCGCATTAGCGGTTTCAAGGTGCAGAAAGACAAGGTGGACTTGCGGTGGCTGGTGGTGGCTGTGGATCCGGACGGGCGTCTTCTGGCCCCGGCCGCCAACGGCGCCATCCGGGATGAGGTCGGCGCCAACGACAAAGACTGGCTGCCCAAGGTCCAACAGATGCTCGCCCTGCCGGCGCAGTTGCCGCCCGGACTCTACAAGCTGAAGTTGAGCGTGGCCGACGAACTCGGCTCGGCCAGCGCCGAGCAACAGATTGAATTCCGGGTGGGCGGCCGGCCGCTTCCACAAGTGGAGGGCCTATCCATCCTGAACCTCCGTTTCTTTAAGTCCGAGGGAGACCGGCAGGCGATGACACCCGCGGTCTATCGCATCGGCGAAACACTACTGGCGAAGTTCGAACTCGCCGGCTTCCAACTGGGGGATAAGAACGCCTTCGAGGTCGACTACGGCTTGTCGATCCTCAGCGCAACGGGCCAGGAACTGTACACCCAGCCCAAGGCGGCGGGCGATGCCGGCGCGCCATTCTATCCGCAGCGATTGTTGATGGGCGCCTTGACGCTGAACCTCACTGAGGGTGT
>JBBQLF010000211.1:0-7421 GCA_038327695.1 Bryobacterales bacterium | reverse complement strand
GGGATCGGGAGGACTCGACGGCGGTGCTGGCAAAGGCGAGCGGCGCGGCGGTGGAGTTGAAGTTACCGGCGGCGCCGGGCCACTACCGCGTGTTCGTCTACGCCAAGGACAAGGGCGGCAAGGCCGCGACGGCCAACCGGGCCGTGCGCGTGGTTCCTGAATAGATAGACAATCAGGATATGCGTGTCTTGTTGTCCGCCGTGCTCTGCGCCGCCTTTGTGTTTGCGCAGGAGGCGCCCGATGGGAAGGCGTTCCAGGAAGCCTACAAGATCAAGGAGCCGAAGGCCCAGATCGTTGCGCTGGAGCGGTTTCTGGTGGAGTATCCATCGAGCAACCGGGCGAACACGGCGCGCCGGGAACTGATTGTGGCGGCTGTACAATTGGACCCCAGAGACGCCGTGCGGCGCGCCAGGAAGATGACCAAGCCACTGCCGGCGGCGGACGCCGCTGAGCTGAACCGGTTCCTGGCGGCGGAGCTGAACGGCAAGAAGAAGCTGCCCAGGGAGGCCGAGCGGGCGGCTCGCCTGGCGGTGCAGCAGTTTACCTATGAGGCCTTCGCCGCAGTGGCAAAGGACGGTCCGCCGGTTCGCAGCCGCTACGACGTGCAGCGCGCGCGGATGAATGAGACGCTGGCCCAGGCTCTGCTGGCGCGCGGCAAGACGAAGCAGGCCATCTCCGTGTCGATCGACGCGCTGAAGGACAATCCGTCTCTGGGCACGTCAGCCTTGGCGGTAGGCGAGATCCTCGACAAAGAAGGCAAAGGCACACAGGCACTGGCGTATTACGCGCAAGGCATGCTGGCGCGGTCCAATCCGGAGTCACGCAAGAAGTTCAACGACGCCTACGTGAAGGTGAAGGGCTCGGCGGCCGGAGCCGGCCAGTACCTGGACGAGCGCTACCGGACCGTGTTTCCGAGCCCGCTGCACCCGGAGAAGTATCAGCAGAGCGCGAACCGCTCCGCCCGCGTGGTCCTGGCCGAGGTCTACACCGGCGCGGGGTGCGGCCCCTGCCTGGCTGCGGATCTGTCGTTTGACGCCGTCCTGGAGCGCTTCGGACGCAATGACGTGGCCGTGGTGATGTACCACGAGCACATCCCCAGGCCGGACCCGATGGCCAATACCGATACCGTTTCGCGCTGGAAGTTCCAGGCAGGGCGCGGCGTTCCCACCTACGCCATAGACGGCGATGCGACCACCGGCGGCGGCTCGCGGGACGGCGCGGTGGATTTGGAGGCCAAGATCCGGAAGACCATCGAGCAGCGGTTGGAGGCAGCGCCGGCCGCCACGCTGGCGCTCTCCGCAGCCAACGACGGCCGGTCAGTCAAGGCCAGCGTCTCCCTGACTGGTGTGGCACACGACTCGCCGGATCTGGTGCTCAACGTCCTGCTGGTGGAGAAAGAGTTGCGCTACTCGGGCGAGAACGGTATCCGGTTTCACCCGATGGTGGTCCGCTCAGTCGCCAGTTTCCCGCTGAAGGGCGACAGGGCCAAAGCGGAGACGCACACGTTCGATCTGGCGGCCGTGGCGGCGGCGCTCGACAAACACATCGCCGAGTTCGAAAAACACGACGAGCGCCACAACAAGGACGGCAAGTTCCGTTTTATGGAGTACATGTCCCAGATCGACGCGTCGGACTTGGCCGTGGTGGCTTTCGTGCAGGACACCAAGACCAAGGCCGTGCTCCAGGCCGCCTACACGGACGCGAAGCGATGATGGGGCCCACACTGCTTCTGGCTCTACTGTGGCAAGCCGCGCCCGTCCAATGGGCCATCACGGCGCCGGCGGCGAAGAGCCAAGTCGCAAGCCGGCCGGAAGATCGCAGTGACGCTGGCGGCCTCCATAGCGCCGGGCTGGCACCTGTACTCGCTGAAGAAACTGAAGGCCGTGCTCCAGGCCGCCTGCACGGACGCGAAGCGATGACGGCGCCGGCACTGCTTCTGGCTCTACTGTGGCAAGCCGCGCCCGTCCAATGGGCCATCACGGCGCCGGCGGCGAAGAGCCAAGTCGCAGCCGGCCGGAAGATCGCAGTGACGCTGGCGGCCTCCATAGCGCCGGGCTGGCACCTGTACTCGCTGAAGAAACTGGACGGCGGGCCGATTCCGACCTCCATCGCCCTGCCCGAAGGCCAGCCGTTCCGTCTGGCCGGCGCCATTGACGCCGCGGCGCCGTTGACGAAGTTCGACGACACGTTTCAGATGGACGTCGAGTCCTACGAGGGGACGGCGGAGTTTGTGTTGAGCGTAGAAGCAGTCAAAGGGACCCAGGCCGGCCCGGCCACGCTAGCGGTGAACGCCCGCTACCAGGCCTGTGACGACAAACAGTGCCTGCCGCCGCGCACGGTGAAGATCGAACTGCCGTTGGAAATCAAGTAGACAGACAAAGAGCCCCGGGTGGCGGGACACCCGGGGCTCTTTCAGCGAACACGCGAACGAAAGGCCTAGAGGCCCTTCTCGACCATGAACAAGCAGAGGTCGACCACGCGGCAGGAGTAGCCCCACTCGTTGTCGTACCAGGAAACCACTTTCGCGAAATTGCCGTCGATGACCTTGGTCAGGGCCAGGTCAACGATGGAGGAGTGGGGGTTCTTCAGCATGTCGGTGGAGACCACCGGATCATTGGTGTAGCCCAGAATCCCCTTCAGCGGGCCGTCGGCGGCGGCGACCAACGCCGCGTTGATCTCTTCGGCCGAGGTGGTGTTCTTCAGTAAGACCACAAGGTCCACCACCGAAACGTTCGGCGTGGGGACGCGCATCGAATAGCCGTCGAGCCGGCCCTTGAGTTCCGGCATGACAAGGCCGATGGCCTTGGCCGCGCCCGTGGAGGTCGGGATCATGTTGATGGCTGCGGCACGGGCGCGGCGCAGGTCGGCGTGCGGGAAGTCGAGAACCTTCTGGTCGTTCGTGTAGCTGTGGATGGTGGTCATCGAGCCCTTGTCCACGCCCCACTTGTCGTGCAGGACCTTGACGAACGGGGCCAGGCAGTTGGTGGTGCAGCTGGCGTTGGAGACGATGTGGTGGGCCGCGGCGTCGTACTTGTCATCGTTCACGCCGAGGACGAGCGTGATGTCCTCATTCTTCGCGGGCGCGGAGATGATGACCTTCTTGACGGTGCCCTGCATGTGCGCCTTGGCCTTGGTGGCGTCGGTGAAGTGGCCAGTGGATTCGATGACGATCTGAGCGCCGAGGCTGGACCAGTCAATGGCAGCCGGATCCTTGCTGGAGAAAACCTTGATGGTCTTGCCGTTGACCGTGATGAAATCGGCGCCGCACTTGACCTCGGCGTCCAACGGGCCCAGCACGGAGTCGTACTTGAGCAGGTGCGCCAGTGTCTTGGTGTCGGTCAGGTCGTTGGTGGCCACGAATTCGATGCCAGGATTATTAAGACCAGCGCGCAGGACGTTGCGTCCAATGCGGCCGAAGCCATTGATAGCTACTTTGACTGCCATTGTGAAGGAGTATCCTCTCTCTTAGGTAAGAATGAAACGCTCCACTCCACTTTACCAGACCCGTGGGTCCGCTGGCCTGCGGCGGCGCACCTTTCTTGGTGCGGCCGGCTTCGGCGCCATGGCCGCTACTGCCGCGCCAACAGTCCAACCGAGTCCTACTTCCCTCTGGTACCGGCAGCCGGCGAAGGCCTGGGTGGAAGCCCTTCCCTTGGGCAACGGGCGCCTCGGCGCCATGGTCTTTGGCGGTGCCGAAAAGGAGCGGATTCAGCTCAATGAGGAGACTATCTGGGTCGGATTTGAACGCGATGTCAACAATCCCATCGCGTTGAAGAACCTGCCCGACGTGCGGCGGTTGCTCTTCGAGGGCAGGGAACTGGAGGCCACCGCGCTCGGGTCCAAGACCTTGATGGGCGTGCCGGACAAGGTCCAGAGCTACCAGCCGCTGGGGGACCTGCTCCTGGATATGCCAGGAGCGGCCGGCGCGACGGGCTATCGGCGGGAACTGGAACTGGATACGGCCATCACCACCACCGCGTTCACCACCAGCAGCGGGTCTATCGTGCGGGAGGCGTTCGTTTCGGCGCCGGATCAGGTGATCGTGGTCCGCATTTCGGGCGATAAGCCCGGCTTGGTAAACCTGCGGATCCGCTTGGAGCGCTCGCAGGACGCGCTGACCACGACCGACCCGTCGAGCCCCGGCACGCTGGTGCTGCGCGGCCAACTTGTGGCCATCGATCCCAAGACGCAGCAGAACCGGGGCATGAGGTTTGAGGGCAAGCTGACGACCCAGACCCATGGCGGCTCACTGAAGACGGACGGCAATTCGGTAGTGGTGGAAGGCGCCGATGAAGTGGTGATCCGCGTCGCGGCGGCCACCAGCTACCGCGCGCAATCGGCGGCGGGCGCCGTCTCCAGGACCCTGGCTGCTGCGCAGAAGCCTTACGCCGAATTGAAGCGGCGTCACATCGCCGATCACCAGGTCTACTTCCGGCGGGTATCTCTGGAACTGCCTGTCAATCCGGCGCTGGCGGCGCTGCCAACGGACGAGCGGCTGGCGCGCGTGAAGGCGGGCGAGGCGGACGAGTCGCTGGCCGCGCTTTACTTCCAGTACGGGCGTTATCTGCTGCTGGGCAGCTCGCGGCCGGGTACGCTGCCGGCGAATTTGCAGGGCGTCTGGAATGAACAGATGAAGGCGCCGTGGAACGCCGACTACCACACCAACATCAACCTCCAGATGAACTACTGGCTGGCCGAGGTTTCCAACCTGAGCGAGTGCCACACTGCGTTGTTTGACTACATGGATTCGCTGGTCAAACCGGGCTCGCGCACGGCCAAGGTCCACTACGGCGCGCGCGGCTGGGTGGTCCACCATCTGTCCGATATCTTCGGCTACACCGCGCCCGCCGATGGCATCTGGGGCGTCTGGCCGATGGGCGCGGCGTGGCTGGCGCAGCATCCCTGGGAGCGCTACCGCTTCACGGGCGACCGGGCGTTTCTGGAGACACGCGGGTATCCGCTGATGAAGGGCGCCGCCGAGTTCGTGCTGGATTTTCTGGTGGAAGCGCCCGCCGGCACGCCCGTGGCCGGGATGCTGGTGACCGCGCCATCTCATTCGCCGGAGAACAGTTTTCGAAAGAAAGACGGCACGGTCGCCATGTTCACGTACGCGGCGACGATGGACATCGCGATCTGCCGCGATCTGCTCCAAAACTGCGTGGCGGCAACCAAAGTGCTGGGTACGGACGGCGAATTTCGCGCGCGCTGCGAGGCCGCGCTGGCGAAGCTGCCGCCGCTGAAGATCAGCTCGCGCACCGGCAAGTTGATGGAGTGGGTGGAGGACTACGACGAGCCGGAGCCGCAGCACCGCCACGTCTCGCCGCTGTTCACGCTGCACCCGAGCGAGCAGATTTCCATCACGCGCACGCCGGAGCTGGCCGCGGCGGCGCGCAAGACGCTGGAGGTGCGGGGAGACAAATCCACCGGCTGGTCCACAGCGTGGAAGATGAACTTCTGGGCGCGGCTGCGCGACGGCGAGCGCGCCTACAAGCTGTGGGGCATGTTGATCCGGACCTGCACGCTGCCAAACCTGTTCGACACCCATCCGCCCTTCCAGATCGACGGCAACTTCGGCGGCACGGCCGGCATCGCCGAGATGCTGCTGCAGAGCCACGCCGGCGAGCTCTTCCTGCTACCCGCCCTGCCCAGTGCCTGGGCCGAGGGCCACGTGCGCGGCCTGCGCGCCCGCGGAGCGTTTGAGGTCGACATGGAATGGAGCCTCGGCCGCCTTCGCCAGGCCCGCATCCGCTCCCTCCGCGCCAACGCCCTCCACTTGCGCGCCAACTACCCCCTTGCCGTCACACTCAACGGCAAACCCGTCCGCACCGCGCCCGCCGATGGCGCCGCTGTCTTCGAAACCGTCGCCAATCGCGTCTACGTCGTAACGCCGGCCGGCGCGTAACCGGACACGCCCGTCCCGGATCCGGACACCGCGCTCCGCCGAAAGCTCTACCAAAGCCCCGTATTCCGGCGCTGCGGTCTTGGCCACAGAATTGCTCTCTTTCGAAGATGAAAGGACCGCCATGGCCCAATTCGCCGCCGACCTCCGCTACGCCCTTCGCTCTCTGCGCCGCTCGCCCGGCTTCACCATCGTCGCCGTCCTGACCCTGGCCCTCGGCGTCGGCGCCAATACCGCCGTATTCAGCCTCCTCAACGCCGTCCTGTTCCGGCCTCTGCCCTACCACCAACCGGACCGGCTCGTGCCGGTGTGGGAGAGAGCGCCGTTTTTCAATCTCCACGACAGCCCGGTCTCGCCCGCCAACTACGCCGACTGGCGCGCCCTCAGCCATTCGTTCGACGAGATGGGCGCGCTCGAGGATCGCGGCTACATCCTCTCCGGCGACGGGACGCCCGAGGTGGTGCAAGGCAGTCTGGCCACGGCGAACCTGTTCCGCGTTCTGCGAACGCGTCCTGCGCTGGGGCGGGTCTTTCAGGACCAGGAGGACCGGCCGGGTGCGGCCAAGGTTGCTCTCATCAGCGATGGATTCTGGCGGCGGCGCTTCAACGCGGACCCCAACGTCACCGGCAAGACCATCCGCCTGGATGATGAGCGTCATACGGTGGTTGACGTGCTCGCGCCGGGGACTGAGCCGCCGTCCGAGTCCAGCGGCACAGTCGGCGAGCTGTGGACGCCGCTGGCCAGCGCCTACACGCCCGGACGCCTGGCCAATCGGGGCCGGCACAACTGGATGATAGCGGCCCGGCTGCGCGCCAGCGTCACGCCGGCGCAGGCCAATGCGGAGATGAAAGCGATCGGCGAGAGCCTCTCGCGCGAGCATCCGGCTACCTATGAGAATGCAAAAGTAGGCTCGTTTGTTGCGCCCATGCGGGAGCACTTCGTCCGGTCCAGCCGGACCACTCTGATGGTCCTGTTCGGCGCCGTCGCCTTCATCCTGCTCATCGCCTGTTCCAACCTGGCCAACCGCCTGCTCACCCGGTCCGCCAACCGCGGCAAGGAAGTGGCCGTGCGCGCCGCCCTCGGCGCCGGCTCCTGGCAACTGGCGCGGCAGTTTCTCATGGAGAGCCTGCTGTTATGCCTGGCCGCCGGCGCTGTGGGACTGCAGTTGGGGGCCATGGCGTTCCAGTTGCTGGCCCATCTGGCGCCGGGCGATGTCACCGGCATGAAATCGCTCGATGTGGACTGGCGCGTGCTCGCCTTCACCCTAGCCATCGCCGTCTTCACCGCGGTCACCTTCGGCCTCGCGCCGATTCTCCAGGCGCGCCGGTTTGATCTCGCCCACTCGCTCAAACAGAGCGCCCGGAGCCTGGCCACGGCACCAGGAACCAGGCGGCTGCGCTCCGCCCTGATCTGCTCGGAGGTCGCGCTCGCTGTCGTGCTCCTCATCGGCGCCGGGCTCATGCTCCGCACCTTCCCCCACTTGCGCGCCGTCGACAACGGCTTCCGGACCGCAAACGTTCTC
>JBBQLF010000210.1:0-7439 GCA_038327695.1 Bryobacterales bacterium | reverse complement strand
ACCAGGACCGCATCTCGACTCTGAAACGCTATCTCGACTGGGCAGCACGATTCAAGGCAAACATGATCGGCTTTGAACTGGAGGACAAGTTCGCCTATCCGTCCAACCCAGTCATTGGGGCGCCGGGCGCTTTCACGCCGGCCGAACTGCAGGAAATTGTCGACTACGGCCGGGCACGCTATATCCAGGTTGTGCCCATAGTGCAATCTCCTGCCCACATGGCCTACGTGCTGAAACACCCGCAGTTCGCCCACCTGCGAGCCGACGGAAACAACTATCAGTCCTGCGTCTGCCTGGAAGAGACCTACAAGTTGATTTTCCAGATGTATGACGACCTCATCGCTGCGACCAAGGGAGTGGACTACTTCTTCGTCTCAACCGACGAAATCTACTACGCCGGAATCGGCGCCAACTGCAAGCAGCCCTATACTCCGGAGAACAGAAGCGCACATTGGGCGGAATTCGCCCGGCGGGCGCATGATCATCTGGCGGCGAGGGGAAGACGCATGCTGGCTTGGTTAGAGTACCCGCTGCTGGCCCGCGATCTGGAGCGGATTCCGGACGACGTGATCGACGGAGTTGTCGGAGAAGACAGCTACGTGCCCATCGAGAAGCGCAAGGGCATGAGACAGCTTGCCTATACGTCCTTACAGGGTGCTGAGTTCCTCTTCCCCGATCACTTCCAAATCGAGAGCATGCCCGCGGGTACGGTCATGGGTGAGTATGAGGCTGTATTCACGGCCGGCCGGCTGAAGCAGGTCTCAGACTCAATTACCGGCAGCCGTGCCCTGGCTCTCAACCCGATCGGCGTCTTCAGTGCCGCCTGGGACGACTCCGGCTTGCACAACGAGACGTTTTGGCTTGGTTGGAGCGCAGGAGCGCGTTGGGGTTGGCGTCCAGGTGTTCCTGGTCCGGAGCAGCACGCCGCCGAGTTCATGCAGGTATACTACGGGCCGGAAACCAGCGGCATGGTGGAGATCTACCGGACACTCCAGCGTCAGACGCGCGCCTGGCAGCGGACCTGGGACCGAGTTATTTCGCGGGTGCGCGCTGCCGGCTACGGCAACTCCGAAGGAAAGGGAATCGGCACGCAGCGCCACGACCTGACCCTGGAGGCTCCACCGTTGCCCAATCCGCAGGACCTGTCCGTCCAACCACGCGTTGCCGTACGGTATCGCAGTTGGCTGAGCGAGAGCGTCACGCGCAGCGTGGAAAACGACGAACTCCAGCACGCTCTCGCCGCGAATCTCCTGCGCGCCGAGCGCAACCGTTACAACCTCGAAGTTTTCCTGGCCTTGGCGAAATTCACGGGACACCACTGGAAGCTGCTCAATGCCCTCGCCGATGCGGAGCGCGATCTCACGCGGGCCGCCGCCGAGGCAAAGTCGAGCCACCCCGGGCTCGCCGTGGGGCACCTGGTCAGCGCCCACAATCGGATTGCAGCCGTTGAGCTGGACGCTTCAGCGACCTGGCGCGATCTGGTGACGGTATTTGAAAAGAGCAGGCTCCCCAAGGGCATGGCAGTGGAGGGCCGGAAGTTCGTTCATGTCCTCGATGACAGCAAAGACCACTGGGCGGACCGTACTGCGGACATGGGCTTCATGTTTGCCCCTGAACGCAGCATGGGTCTGAGTGCCTGGCGGAATGCACTCTCTCGGATCACGCGCGACTACGCCGCGCGGCACAAGGTCCCGGTGACGGGGCTTTCGGAAAAGCGTTTGGAGGAATAGTGGGCAGGGCAGCGGGACGTCAGGGAGATCAACCATCAGGGCTGGTTTGTGAGAAGTGAGATGGAAGGCTCAACTGATCCGCGACGCCGCCTGGACGTCCAACCGCATCGTCCAGCGCGGCATGGGGCGGCGCGGTGGTGAGCTCGTCGGGAAAGCGGTAGAGTGCGCCACGCCGGTGAAGCGTGGCAGGGCCTGCCTGATTAAGACGGACTCTGCCATCTGATGGAGAGAATGGGCATGCCGCCAGCCAGCACTGCCTATGACAGATGTTTGCGTAGCTCTGGCAGCCGGCGCCCGCCTGGAGGCACGCCCATGAGAACGGACTACTGTGGCGCGGAGGCGTCGGTGGTTGTCGACGATGCCGATTGGCGAGTTTCCGGGCAATTGGAGAACCCGGGCCATCCAGTCTGTCCGCGGGTCCGTTCGGGCTCCAGCGAAACTACATCGCTTGCATCGAGACCGACAAGGCCGCCATGGAGTGCCTGACCAAGCACCATCGCAGTGGCTACCAGCCGCCCAAAGCATAAGCAACCAGCTGGACGAAACCTGGAATGCGGACCGTTCTCCTGTCAGTTCTTGCGGCCAGATTGGCGGCGGCGGCAGGCCTTGGCGCTGCGATTGTGGGAACCACCACATCGTACTTCCCGGCCTTGACCGCATCTCTCGACGATCTGGCTCAACTGGACCACGTCCCCTGTGCGTTCGTGTTCGACGTCTGGAAAGAAGGCGGCCGCAACCTCAATACCAGTCGGTCCAAAGTGGGCACTTTCGCCGAGGAGATGCATACCAAACGGGATCTCACACTGGTTCCGGACATTGCCACACCGAGCGGCAAAGTGGCTGTCATCCTACAGGGAAGTCTGGTGGGCCGCATACGCCCGGGGCAGGCCAAGGCTCATCGACAAGCCGCTGGCCGTTTCGTTGGAAGCTGCCAGCGAGATGGCCCGGCTCACACGGGCGGCGAGCGTCCCGGTCTTCCGCACGTCACCCTGCCGTTTTGGGGAGATCGCCAAGGCTCTGAAAGCACGCGATGGGACGGCAGCCATCGTTTGAAACCCGGCTCGATTGAACATCCGTATCCACTGGAAGTCGCCTGCTACGAGATCCGCGCCATCGAGCTTCTCCATACCCTTGTGCGCACCAGTTGCGAAGCCGTGAGCCACGCGGCTATGCTCGTCTCGGATGAGATCGCAGTTCGCTGGAAAGGCAGACGTCGCGATCGTCTTTCAATCGAAGCGGCTTCGGCAGAGTGGCCTGAAAATGAGACACTCCTACGCTCCGCGGCTGCGGCACATTGGGAAGTACTTTCAGAGCGGCGCCCGGGCGGTCGCCACGGATGGGACTTCAATGATCACGGAGTTCACTAATGCTCCGCAGCGCGCCAAGCAGGCGGGCCGTAAAACTATGTCGCTACGATGAGTTGACATATGACCCGAACCACACTCCTCCTCGTTGCTGCCCAGACCCTGGTAGCCGCTCAGATCATGGTTACGGCAGATCGCGCCATCCTAAAGGCTCAGTCGCTGGAACGGGTCATCCGCCTCACGGGCAGCAACGTGCGAACCGTGAGCATGCCGGTCGCCGGCCGCGAAATGTTGGCTGAGCCGGCCCGCGAGTTCTCGGTGATGATTTCGAGAGAGAAATCCAACCGCCCGCCCCGCGGCTTGCGCGCCGGAGAGACCCTGGAGAAGCACGATTTCTCCGGGTCCACGGGCGCCCGTTGGCGCGCTGAAGGCTTCGATCCATCGCGCTACGACGACAACGGCCCCGGTGCGCCGGTTTGGATTGATCCGCGACTGGTCACAGCTGGGTCCTGGAGCGCCCTGGCAGCCAAGCCGGTCACTGAAATCACCCGCCCCTCGCCGGGCGTCACGCGCCTGTCCATCCACACGGAGTTGAACGGCGACCCGGTTCTCGCTGGCGTTTCCGTGGACCAATTCTACGACGTGCATGACGGTTTTCCGGCCATCCGAAAGTTCGTGACCGTGCGCAACCGTGGCGCTCAATGGCTGAGAATCAACCACCTCGTCATCGACGACGTGCATCTCAGCTCTCTGGCCAGCAAGCCACTGGCTGTGGGGTTGTTCGGAGTTCAACCGAGCGTGGTCGCCTTCGAAACGCCCGGCTCTGCGACGGGTCTCATCGCGGTCAGCGAAGTACCCTCGGCACTCCGCTCTATTACCGCCCAGGGCGCGATGGGCTACGCGCCAGATCTGTTTGAATGGGTGCTCGGCCCCGGCGAAGAGTTTTCCTCTGAGCCCGTCTTCTATTTCGGCTTCAGCGGCCCGGTGCAGCGGACCGCCTCCTCAGTTTCCACGCCCCTCGACCGCACCGTCGAGGGCCCGTACATGGAGTTCCTCCGCCGCCACATTGGGATTGCCGCCGACCAGGCGCCCATGCATGGGCCGCAGTGGATGACGTGGGCCTACTTCTACGATAAGATCGACGATCAACTGGTCCGGCAGTTAGCCGGCATCGCCTCGCGTGCCGGCTTCACGGAGATGTTGCTCGACGATGGATGGCAGAAAGGCCGGTTAGGCACCGAAGTGGACACCGCGAAATTCCCTGACTTCGCCGCCACCTCGGAGTTCATTCGATCCAAGGGCATGGCGCTCGGATTGTGGGTCTCCTGTTTCCGCGACCGCGGTTCACCAGACCTGCGGGACATGCCGGAAGCGCGCGTTTTGCCGGAACTGATTCGAAGCCCGCAACTGCCGGGTCTCGCCATGAGTTTCTCTTCTTTCTGGCGCGACTACTTCGTGAACGACCTGGTCGCCACGGCGCGCCGCTATGGCGTCCGCTACTTCAAGCAGGACTTCACGAACATCCTGTATGGCGACTTAGCCGAGGGCCATGAGAGCCGGACCCGCCGGGAGTCCCTATTACGTGGTCTGCGCGGTCTGTTGGCCGTGCAGGCCAACTTGAGGAAAGCCGCCCCTGACATCGTGAACGAAATCACCCACGAGATCTACTGGGGCACGCCAGGTGTCCCCGCCGACCTCGCCGCGCTCAAGCACTCAGCTCGTTTTCACATTCCCCCCAACGAATGCCTCGGCTCGGACATTGCGCGCGAGTTCCGCGGCCGGCAGATCTCAGCGGCGGAACACGCCGAGACGCTGCGGCAGGGTTGCTGGCTGGCGCGACAGCGCCTGTATGCCCACCGCGGGCTACCCCTTTACCCGCTTGAGTTTTACGCGGCGGCAACCACCAACCATGAAGGGAGCCTGACGCCTGAGATCCAGGACCGCCAGATCGCCAGTTGGCTCATGGGGATCCCATCTTGCTTCTCCGGCGACGCACGCACTCTGACGGCCGCCAACATCGCTCACTACCGAAGGCGTCTCGACGAATTGGCGAGGCTCCAGAAGGCTTACGGCATCTACCAGCATTTCCAGTTCAGCGGCGTACCGGAGCCAACCGACACGGACTGGCACTGGTGGGGCAAGTTGAATTCTGACGGCTACGGCGTCGTAGTTGTGCTTCGAGGCGCGGCCGGAGAAACGCGGCGCTCCGTGAATCTACCGTGGGTGCGCAGGGACAGACGATACCACGTACAGGGCCTGCTCACAGGCAAGTCTTATGGCGTCATCAGCGGGAGCCGCCTTCAGAATGCCGGCCTTTCCATAGACCTGCCTGTCTATGGTCAGGACATCCTGGAGATTGCGCCTTGACTTGGACGGTGGCACCCGATCAGGATCAGCTCCCCCGTTCCCGTAGAACCACCAATCGGGTCGAGGTCATTGGGGCCAAAGAAATCTATCGACGGCTGCCTGCGAAGCCGCAAGGGTCAACCGGGCCCCGATCCACCGGTAAGGAATTCGGAAGGCCGGTGGAGGGTTGATGACGATTTTGATGCCGGCTGAGGAGGTAGTGACCGCTCATGTGGGGATTCCGCTGTTGGCGCGGGCTACTCGTTCGTTCGGCGTGCCGGTGAGCGTGGAGCCGCATTTGCGCCTTCCTCGACGCGCCTTCAGGCTTGCCCGGCGAGGATGGGTGTGATATCAATGAATGCAGATCGAACACGCCGCGGCCGCCCAACTCCCAAAACGCCCCGGCATCATGCAGGAGAACCACTGTGGAATCCCCCAACCGCCGGTTGATCCGTCCCCCCTTGGCAGATTCAAGAGAGAGGCCGCCAAGCGCTGCGCGCACGGCCGCCGCCCAGAAGAAGCAGGCGCCGCCGGAAACCACTAACGCAGAGAATTTCTACTACGTCAAGCAGATGCAGTCCAAGACGCCCATCGTCGTCATCCTGCAGGATGGCGAGGAGTTGCACGGCGTCATCGAGTGGTACGACAAACTCTGCTTGAAGTTGACGCGCACTGAAGGGCCGAATCTGCTGATTTACAAGTCATACATCAAGTACATCTACAAGCAGGAAGACTGACACGGATCTACTCCAGATAGTAACCCTGCCGTCCGCGGACCTTGTAGTTCTTTTGGCCGCGCATTTGGACCTCGATGCGCCGCCACACCTGTTCGCCGCCGGCTGAGGGCCGGAAAGTGAGCAGATAGCCGTGTTGCAGGTCCTCCGCGATTCGTTGAAACGTCTGCCGCATCTCCGTGGCGTGCTGAATCCGGAAGGGCAGCGCTCCGGTGGCGTCCGAGATCTCCGCCAGGTCCTTGAGTAGGCCGGGGACGTGAAAGGCCGCGCCGTGGGCCACGGTGTACACCGGTACGCCGGCGCTCTTCAGCCGCCGCACGGCCATGGCGCTGGTGAGCACGCTGGAGTTGTCGTCTCCATCAGTGAATAGAACGATCACTTTCCTGCCGCTGCGGCCGGCAAAATCGAGACTGACGCGCACCAGAGCATCGTAGAGCGCGGTATCGCCGGCCACCGTCGCATGAATCACGGCCCGGCGGGCGGCTGCGTGGTCCAGCGTGAACGGCTGGAGCAGCGTGACGCCGCTGTTGAACGAATAGACCGCCACCTGATCCCGGCTCTGCAACTCGCCGATGAGATTCAGGGCAGCGTCTTTCAGGATTGGGAAGTCGGCGTGCATACTCACTGTGGAATCCAACACAAGCGCTACGGAAATGCCGGTAGAATGGGCATCGAACGCCGTGAGCGGCTGCGTGGCACCTTCGTCGCGGATCACAAACTCCGACTGCGGCAGATCGTTGATGTAGCGTCCGCGACCGTCCGTAGCGACGGCGTGGACCTCCACCAGACGGGCGTCGGCGTGAAACAGGGCATCGGCCGGGGTGGAGGGCGCGCCGGGCCCACTGGGTCCCATGGCGCCGGCGCCAGCAGCCGTGGCCACAGAGACTGAGGGGGCCAACGGCGCGACGGCGAGGTGGCCGGCGAGCACGTCGAACCCGGCGAAGCCGCCGGCAAAATAGCTGCCGGGCGGTTTACCCGACGGCACCAGCGACGAAGCCGCGAACAACCCGGCCTGCGGAGCAAACCGGTGCTTGCTCAGCAGGAAGGGATCGAGGGAGACCAGCAGGGCATCGGGATTTAGCCAATAGGCGTAGATCAGGCCGGCCAGCGCGGGCAGAGCCTTGTTGTCGCCGCCGGCGGCAAGCGCGGCAGCCAGGCTGGGTGCGCGCTGCAGGGCCAGCACCTGGTCAAAACGCGCGCGGCGGACGGGATCCAGCCGCAACAGCCGGGTCCGCACCGCCTCGTCCAAGCCGGCCTCTCCACCAGAGATTTCGCTCAGGACCTTCACCGCCTGCGCGCCCGGATTGGCCAGCACTCACAGACCA
>JBBQLF010000209.1:0-7456 GCA_038327695.1 Bryobacterales bacterium | reverse complement strand
CGCGGCAGCGGGCTGATGATCTCGCTGGTGTGGCCGTCCAGGCCCCAGAGCGCGACGCGAACCTTCTTAGGGAGCCGCACGGGCTCCGCGGCCCCCGCCAGCGCAGGCAGACCGGCGGCTCCGGCCATCAGCGACCGGCGGCTAAAACGAGTGGAAATACCGGGAACGGGCATGTCCGATATTTTGTCAGGTTCGAACCGGGGCCGGGGCCGGCGCCGCCAGACTGATGGCCAACCCGGTGACAATCACCACCAGGCAGCCCAGCACGTTGTACCAAAGGAACGCCATGCTGGTGAGGCTCCACGCCGCGAAGACCGTAGCCTCGCCCACCAGCACGGCGATGAAGGCGGCCGTCCCGCGCACCTTGGGAAAGAAGAAGGCGAGCGTGAAGACGCCCAGCATCGAGCCGTAGAACAGTGAACCGAGTTTGTTAACAGCCTCCACCAGCGACCCAAGGTTTTGTGCGTAGTAGGCCGTGCCGATGGCATAGAGGCCCCAGAACCCGGTCAGCCACTTGGAAGCTGAGAGGTAGTGCGTGTCGGACTCGGCCGGCCGCACGAAGCGGCGGTAAACGTCGATGACGCTCACCGTCGCCAGCGAGTTCACCTCGCCGGAGATGGTGGACATGGCGGCGGCGAAGATGGCCGCCATGATCAGGCCAACGATGCCGGCAGGCATGTAGTTGGTGACGAACGAGAGGAAGATGTAGTTCGTATCGACGCTGACGCTGTTGCCGGTGGCCCGCCCGGAGATACGCAGGGCGTCTTTGCGGGCCTCGTCCACGTCTTTCTGCGCGGCTTGAAAGGCGGGCAGATCGTGCGCCTTGGCCGCTGCCAGGCGGGTGTCGAAAGCCTGGTCAAACCGGGCCTTCACCGGCGGGTAATCCGCTTCGCGTTCTATCCGCTGCTGCGCCTGGGCGTGAAAGATCACGGGCGGCTTCACATAGATGTAGAAGACGAACACCATGGTGCCGATGAACAGGATAAAGAACTGCATCGGGATCTTGGCGACAGCGTTGAATAGCAGGCTCAGACGGCTCTGCGTGATATCGCGGCCGGTCAGGTAGCGCTGCACCTGGCTCTGGTCGCAGCCGAAGTAGGCCAGCGAGAGGAACATGCCGCCGATCACGCCGCTCCACACGTTGTACTGGTCATTGAAGTGGAAGCTCCAAACCGCCGGATTCAGCTTGCCGGCCGCTCCAGCCAGCGACAGCGCATCCAGGAAGGTGACGCCGGCGGGCAGCATCCATAGCGCCGTGAACAGCGCGGCGAACAGTCCAACCGTCATGATGAGCATCTGCACGAAGTCGGTCCACGTCACCGCGGCGATGCCGCCGGTCACGGTGTAGGCGATAACCAGCAAACCCATGATGACGGTCGTAAACTGCGCCGGCAGCCCAATGATGACGGTGAGCACCACCGCCGGCGCCGACAGCGCCACGCCCACGGCCAGGCCACGGGAGAGCAGGAAGATCACCGCCACCAGCGCGCGGGTACGGGCGTCGAAACGCTTCTCCAGGTATTCGTAGGCAGTGTAGACGCCGCTCGTGTGGAAGCGCGGCACGGCGAAGGCGGCGATGACGATCATAGCCAGCGGCAGCCCCAGATACATCTGCACGAAGCGCATGCCGTCCACATAGCTCTGGCCCGTGGTGGAGATGAACGTGATGGCGCTGGCCTGAGTGGCCATGATGGAGAGCGCCATGGCGTACCACGGCATGCTCCTGCCGGCCAGCAGATACTGCTGGGTCGTCTTGCTGCCGTAGCCGCGCCACAGGCCGTAGAGCACCACCCCGAGGAGCGAGCCAATCAGCACCAGCCAATCCAGCGGCCTCATGGCCGGTAGCTCCGCGTGAACCACGTGAACAGCGCGATGACCACCACAAGGTAGATCACCACGCCCCAATACAGCCGCCTGAAGTTGACCATGGTGGAGGCTCTAGCGGCCGGCGCTCACCAGGTTCGCGAAGATCCGGAAGGCGCCGGGGACGCCGGCTGGCAGTTGCCGGAACCAGGCATACGAGGTGAACACGTAGGCGCCCTTGCCGACGTGGGCATACAGCAGGCCGCCCTTCTGCGGAGCCTCGCCCGGGTCGGCCGTCTCCAGAATGGGCTCGTAGCGCGGATCCCATTCGGCGGGGAAGTACAGCGCGCGCTCCTGGATCCAGCCGTCGAAGTCAGCCTGAGTGATGCGGTTGGGCATCTGGAGCAGACGGTGATCCGGCTGGAGCATTTTGATGGCGGCCTCCTCTACCGTGGTGCGGTCCCGGCCGAGCTTCAGCGGGTAAGGGCCCATGTTTCTCAGCACGCTCGGATCTCCGCCGCCGAATCCACCCTCCAGCACGTTGTACTGCACCACCACCGTGCCGCCCTGTTCCATGTAGGCGGCCAGCCGGGCGTGGTTCGCGCGTAGATCCGCCCGGACGTTCCAGGCGCGGACGCCCGTGACGATCGCCTCATAGCGCGACAACTCGCCGTGAGCCAGGTCCGACGGTTCCAGCAGCGTCACCTCGCAGCCCATCTCGCGCAGCGCATCCGGCACTTCGTCGCCCGCGCCCATGATGTAGCCCACTCGGTGGGCGCTTACCTTGACGTCTTCCCGCACGACGCGCGTGGCCATGGTGGGCAGTATGGTCTGCGGCGGAATGTGCTCATAGGTGATGTTCTGCAGGCCGCTGGTGATGATGCTGGAACCGACTCGCGCTGACGCCGTGATCTCGCCCTGTGCGCGAGCCTCGGGCGGCGTGATGGTGAACTCCAACGCTGCCAGTTGGCCCGGCTCGGCGATCTGGAACGCGCGTTCGGCCGGTTCAATTCGCCAGCCCGGCGGGGCCTGCAGCGTGAGTGTGCCGGCCGCGGCCGCCGCGTGGGCGGTGACCTCGGTGGAAATCCTGCGAGGCTTGGAACCGGCGAACAGCAGCGCGTTTTCGGAGAGCTTGATGGAGACAGCGGGCACGATGATGAAGGGGCGGATCAGCTCGCCGCGGACTCGGTCCACGTAGCGGTTCTCCACCGGCCGCACCACTTCGATCGTCTCGCCTTGCACTTTGAGCCGGAAGCGGGCGCGGAGGACCGGCTCGGCCTCGGCCGGTCCGATGTCGGCCACATTGGAGATGCCGTACAGATCGCCGCGGCGCGGCTGGCGCAGTTGCAGCGGCTGGGTGAGGGGCTGACCCGCGGGAATCGGGCAGTTCGCCTTCGCCGTCTGGGGCGCGTTAAAGGGCAGAGGCATGGCGGCCAGCGCCGGCGCGCCAACAATGCCCTCCAGTTGAGTCTTGGCGAGTTCCACCTGGGCGTGGCCGCGGTTAATGGCGGTCAGCGTCAACTCCACCTGACTGCCTGGCGTAGCTTCGGGTTTGGTGGCGTTAACCTCCAGCCAGAGACCGGCGGCGGCGGCGATGGCCTCATCCAACTCCGCCAACTTGCGGCGGGCGTCGGCGTGGTTAATGGCCGCAATGAGCGGGCGTGCCTTGAGCAGAGTGGGAATGATGTTTTCCGGCGCATCGATCTGAAGCCGGGCGGCCGCTTCATCAAGCAGTTTCTGCACGGGCGCGCCGCCCGGCAGCCGGTTCCATGACGTATCCACGCCGTCCATGAAGTCCTTCGTGGCCTGGTCGCCGCCGTAGTGGAACAGGTAGTTCGGCACGCTGCCGCGCCGCTCGGCCGAACCCATGCCCTGGCTGCGATGCTGGCTCCGGCTGAGGCCGGCCAGTTCGCCGTAGGAGAGGCCCAGGACGGAATCAAACTCGCCGGTGTCCACCATCAGGCGGTTGGCCATGGCGCTGAGTTCGGTCTCCTGCTGGCGGTTGAAGCTGAAGCCATTCCAGAGGATGCGCTTGGCCTGCCACGGCTGGACATACTTCAGTTGCTCAGGAAACGCTTTGGGATCTCCGGCCAGCGCGAAGGCCTCCTTGCCAAGCATGGACGAGGCCTGGTGGTGGCCGTGGCCGTCGCGCGTCGTCCCGGTGAAGCGCAGGAAAATGACGTCCGGGCGGTAGCGGCGGATGGCCCACACCACATCGTTGAGCACCTCCTGGCGGCCCCACTTCTTGAGCGTTTCATCGGCGGTCTTGGAGAAGCCGAAATCGATGGCGCGCGTGAAGATCTGCTCCGCGCCGTCCACCCGGCGCGCGGCCAGCAGTTCCTGGGTGCGGATGACGCCGAGCAGCGCGCCCTGTTCGCTGCCAATGAGATTCTGCCCACCCTCGCCGCGCGTCAGGGAGAGGTAGGCGGTGCGCAGCTTGCGGCCCTGGGCGCAATAGGCCAGCAGGGCCGTGTTTTCGTCGTCCGGGTGCGCGGCGATCATCATCACGCTGCCCACCACGCGCAGGCGTTCCAGTTGCTGCTTTAGGGCCGGCGCGCCGGTGCTCTTGCGCACTTCGGCGGCCAGCGGGGTGAGCGCCATCAGGGCGGCTAGCAAGACACACGGCCACTGCACACGGGTTCTGATCATGGTTTGGATTCTCTAATTGTAGCCGCCAATGGCAACGGCGGGCTGAGCCCCAGGGCCGCCCGCCGTTGCGTCTTGCTCCAGAACCAAGACTAGTCTTCGTGCTTCATGTTCTGCGCGAGATAGTTTTCGTATCCCATCTCCTTGATCATGTGGAGCTGCGCTTCCAGGTAGTCCACGTGATGCTCTTCGTCCTTGAGGATGGATTCGAACAAGTCACGCGAACCATTGTCACCGGCGGCCACGGCGGCATTGATGGCCTTGTTCAGCCGCGGCACAGCCTGATACTCCAAATCCAGATCAAACTCGATCTGCTCCTTCACATTCTGGCCGATACGCAGCGTGAAAAGCTGGCCCATATTCGGCGAGCCGTCAAAGTAGAGGATGCGGTGCAGGAGCTTTTCCGCGTGCATCATCTCCTCGATCGATTCCTTCTTCGTGATCTTGCCCAGGCGCTCGTAGCCCCAGTTCTCCATCATCTCGGCGTGCAGGAAGTATTGATTGATGGCCGTCAACTCAGCCGTCAGGCACTCCTGCAAATACTCCAGAACCTTTGCGTCACCCTTCATGTTTGCCTCTCCTTACTAAGCTTGAATTGTAGCCCGTTCCGGGCGCGGGCAACAACGCCGGGCCTATGTTAGATTGAGGTGACCGAAGCAGAGACCTCATGAGTGAACCATCCGCGCTCTTAAAGACCCCGCTGAACGCCGCCCACCGCGCTCACGGCGCGCGCATGGTCGATTTTGGCGGATGGGACATGCCCGTGCAGTACACCGGCATCCTGGACGAGCACAATACAGTGCGGAATGCGGTCGGACTGTTCGACGTTAGCCACATGGGCGAATTGGAAGTACGCGGACCGCAGGCACTGTCCCTCGTCAACCATGTCTCCACCAACAATGCCGCCAGGCTCGCCATCGGGCAGGCACACTACTCCGGTCTGCTGTATGAGCACGGCGGATTTGCCGATGACATCCTGGTACACAAGGTGGCTGACGATCACTACTTCCTGTGCGTGAACGCGTCGAACCAGGACAAGGACTTCGCCCACATCGCCGCGGCCAACCGCTGGGATTGCACGGTGGAAAACAGCGGCCCGAAGTTCGCGCAGATCGCGGTCCAGGGCCCGAAGGCCGCCGCCACGTTGCAGAAGCTCACGAAGACGGACCTGGCAGCCATCCGCTACTACTGGTTCGTCGATGGCGAAGTGTCCGGCCAATGGGCACGGATTGCGCACACCGGCTACACCGGTGAGGATGGCTTTGAGATCTACATCGCGCCCGAACTGGCTGAGGCGCGATGGAACGAATTGCTGGCGGCCGGTGCCGGGTTCGGCATCAAACCCGCCGGGTTGGGCGCGCGCAACACGCTGCGTCTGGAGGCTGGCATGGCGCTCTACGGCCACGAGATCGATGCCTCGATCTCGCCGCTGGAGGCCGGCCTGCAATGGATCGTGAAGATGGACAAGGGTGACTTCCTGGGCCGTGCCCCGCTGGAGAAGCAGAAGGCGGAGGGGCTCAAGAGGCATTTGATCGGATTCGAAATGCGGGGCCGGGGCATCGGCCGTGACGGTTATGAAGTCCGCGTTGGGGGCGCGCCTGCCGGCTGGGTCACCTCCGGCGGGCCATCACCGACGCTGAACAAAAACATTGGAATGTGTTACCTGCCCATCGAAAAGGCGCAGCCCGGCGTGGCCATCGAAGTGATGGTCCGCGACCAGCCTGTCGAGGCGGTAACCGTACCCATCCCATTCTATAAGCGACCCAAATGACTTATCCCGAAAACTACCGCTACACCAAAGAACACGAGTGGGTCTCCACGGAAGGAGATACCGGCACCGTGGGCATCACCTTCCACGCGCAAAGCGAGTTGGGCGACATTGTCTATGTCGATCTGCCGAAGGTCGGCACGAAGGTGGAGACCGGCCAGAGTTTCGGCTCTGTCGAGTCGGTCAAGGCCGTCAGCGACATCTACTCGCCCGTCGCCGGAGAGGTGGTTGCAATCAACTCGCTCCTGGCGGACGCGCCGGAGAAGCTGAATGAGGACCCGCACGGCACAGCGTGGCTGGTGAAGATCAAACTGGCGGATCCGGCCCAGGTCGATGCGCTGCTCGACGCGGCTGCCTACCAGTCCTTCATCACGGGCTGAACGACAGCATATTTCCATCGAAGGATGAGCCTGAACTGACGTAGGGTGGTGGGCGGTCTGGGTCCTTTCGTTTTTGAGTTGAAATAGAGAAAGAGAAATCGTCTACGCTGTGGGAATGTGGGAAACGCGGAGCGTTTTCCAAGGGCGGTGGGCAGCGGTGGGAAACCGGCGCCAAGCGCCCATCGCGCAAGCAATGGCGGTTTTCCACGGCTATCCACGGCCCGGCATTTCCACAGCTGTCCGTAGACTGAACTCGGTGCCGCCGTGAAATCAAGGGCTTGCGATTCCCGGGCCCCGCCCCGGCGAGGGCTACGTTACGCCGTGTTACAAAAGAAACTCCGTGCCCGAACTCATCCTCACCCTGCTCGCCGCAGTCCGTGTCCTCTTTCGGAGCCGCCGCGATACCGCCATCGAAATCGTCACGCTCAGGCGACAGGTCGCGGTTCTCAAGCGTAAACGGGCACGCCCGGCATTGATTCCATAGAAGGGGAGGCCGTCCGGCGTCAATTCCTAGTGTCACAGATTGATGCAGAGAGTTCAGAATTGCCATTGAGATTGCTGGCTTTGGACGCTATGCTAGTGACATAGGAGCATCGATGTGTTCATCCGCACTCAGACCAACGGTTCCCGAACCTATCTGCTGATCGTCGATAACGTGCGGGTCGACGGCAAGGTCAAGCAGCGCGTCCTGCACCGTCTCGGCCGCCTCGATGAGTTGCTGGCCAGCGGCCAGCTCGACTCACTGCTCCTGTCGCTCGGTCGCTTCTCCGAAAAGTTCACGATCCTCGGCGCCCACGCACGGGGCGACAGCATCGCCACTCGCAGCACCAGGATCGACCAGCCCTGATCTTCCAACGAC
>JBBQLF010000208.1:0-7480 GCA_038327695.1 Bryobacterales bacterium | reverse complement strand
CACAAACTGGTTACAGGAAACAAGAGACTTACGCGCCAGCGGCGCGGATGATGTCGCCAGCCCCGCGCCACGCGACGTGGCAGAACCTGTTTTCGGCGTGGGCAACTCTAAATGAGCAGAGGTGGGTAATTTCTCGTGAGCGCCGAGGGCCTGTGGATGCTCTTCAGTCCGGGCCAGCGGCCCAAGCCGGCGTTGAAGCTCAGGATGGACCGGATTCCGTGGCGCTTCATCACGGCAGCACGCACAGCATCACGGGCCGGCAGCAACGCCGATTCCGGGCCAACCCGCTCGCCCGCAACACATCTACTTTCTCGATGGCGAGTACATCGTCAACGAGGCCCAAAACGACTTGGAATGCCGGCTTGGTTGCGTCAAGCAGACGCTCCCGCAGAATCTGCGCGTCCCTCGTTTGCGCATGGGGCCGGCCATGGACTTCGGCCGCGCCGGCCGGCCAGCTGCCGGATCCCCGCCATCTCCTGGTCAGGCAGCAAACCCTGCAGCCCGCCTACGCCTTCAGCCCGGCCAGCACGCCGCGCATATACGCGAAGCTCCGCAACATGCCGGGCACCGGGTTATCGGCGTTGATCTCGTACTCCAGGTGCACCACGCCCTGGTAGTTCATCTTCTTCAGTTGCTTGAAAATCGCCGGGATCGGCATCTTCCCGTCGCCCACGTCGCACTGGCTGTTCTTGTCCATCAGATCCTTCAGATCCTTGATGTGCATGTCGAGCAGGCGCGGGCCAGCCGCCGCGATCTCTTCCAGCAGGTCCTTGCCTGTGCGCGTGGTGTGGCCGACATCAATGCACACGCCCATGCGCGGGTCCATGTCTTTCATCGCCTTCAGGCCGTCCGACGGGGCGGGGAAGTGCTTATCCTCCGGGCCATGATTGTGCAGCGCGATCTTGATGTCATACTGCTTGGCGAACTTCTCGATCATCGGCAGCGTCTTGGCTGTCGGCCCGATGTTCATCATCGGCATGCCCAGCCGCTTGCAGTACTCGAAATAGAACTTGATGTCGTCCGGATCGTCCTTCTGCATGTAGACCGTGCCGCCGCCGGTCAGCGTGATGTCCGCCTTGGCGAAGTCCGCCTTGGCCTTGTCCAGTTCCTCTGGCGTGGATTTGTACAGGGCGTGGAACTCCTTGATCGTCAGGTACGGCGTGCCCACCTGTTTGGTGTACTTGATACACAGTCCGCGTCCGAATTCGCGGAAAGAGTAGCTGGCGATGCCGAGCTTGATATCGCCGCCCGCGCCGGGGTCGGCGGCTGCGCTCAGGGAAGGAACGGCCGCCGCTGCCATGGCGGCAACCGGGGCGCTTTGCAGGAAGGTTCTGCGGCTGGATTCGGAGGACATGCTCCGATGATAGCCCAGTTCGCCCCGTTCAGATCTGTTCCAACTCTTCTTCCAGCAGTTGCTTCTGGTGCAGGTCCGCATAGTAGCCGCCCATGCCGGTCAACTCCGCATGGCTGCCCTCCTCCACCACGCGCCCGTCCTCGAGAACATAGATCCGGTCCGCCTCCCGCACCGTCGAGACGCGGTGGGAAATCAGGATCGTGGTCCGCCCCTGCATGAACGTCCGCAGGCTCCGCAGAATCTGCTCCTCGGTGATGGTGTCCACCGAGGACAGCGCGTCGTCCATGATGAGGATCTCCGGATCGCGCATCAACGCGCGCGCAATCGCCGTGCGCTGCTTCTGGCCGCCGGAGAGAGCGATGCCCCGCTCGCCCACCTCCGTCTCGTAGCCCTTGGGAAAGCCTTCGATATCCTGGGCCAACCCGGCCAGTTCCGCGCTGTGCCGGATGCGCTCCGGATCGGCGTCCCTCACGCCGAAAGCGATGTTGCCCGCCAGCGTATCGCTGAATAGAAACGTCTCCTGCGGCACGAATCCGATCCGCCGCCGGATCGCGGCCGGGTCCATCTGCCGCAGATCCACGCCGCCCATCAGCACGGCGCCACTGGTGGGGTCGTAGACGCGCGGGATCAGGTTCACCAGCGTGCTCTTGCCGCTGCCCGTCCGCCCCACGATGGCCACGGTGGAGCCGGCCGGAATCCGCAGCGACACCCCCGCCACCGCCGCCCGCCCGTCAAAGGTCATGCCCACGTCGCGCAGTTCGATCTCTGCCACGCCCGGCGCCACCGTGAGCGGCCGCGCCGGCGCAGCGATGGCCGGCACCTCCTCCAGGTACTCCCGGATGCGCTTCATCGACGCACTGCCGCGCTGCATCAGGTTCACCACCCAGCCGAAGGCGATCATCGGCCAGATCAGGATGCCCATGAACGTGTTGAACATCACGAAGCTGCCCAGCGTGATGCGGCCGTCCATCAGCCGCAGGCCGCCCACCCACAACACCAGCAAAAACGTGAGCCCGATGAGGGCCTGCAGCAACGGCATGAACAAACCGCTCAGGGTCGCCAGCCGCAGGTTCTCCTTGATGTAGCGCCCGTTCAGCTCCGCAAAGTGCCGCAGTTCGGCCTCCTCCTGCACGTAGGCGCGGATGACGCGCACGCCGGAGAGGTTCTCCTGCACCCTGCTGCTGATATCGGAAAACAGTCCTTGAATGGTCTCGAAGCGGTCGTGAATCCGCTTGCCGAAAACCATCACCACCACGGAGACCAGCGGCGCCGGCGCCAGCGCCCAAAGCGTCAACTGCCAGTCCACCGAGAACATGATGCCCAGCGCCAGAACAAACGTCAGCGATGTCTCGGCCGAGTACATCACCGCCGGCCCCAGCATCATCCGCACGGCGTTCAAATCGTTGGTGGCGCGCGCCATCACGTCGCCCGTGCGGTTGCGCGCGTAGAAGTCGTGGTTCAGCGTCATCAGCCGCGCAAAAATATCGTTGCGGATGTCGTATTCAACGTCGCGCGAGATGCTCACCAGGATCACCCGCATCCAGTATTGGAAGAAACCCTTGATCGCCGAAAGCACCACCAGTCCGCCGCAGAAGAAAAACAGGACGCTCAGGCCGTCGCCGCGTGTCAGAGAATCGATGCCCCGCTTGATCACCAGCGGCATCACCGCGCCCGCTACGTCCTTCAGCACCAGCGCCCCGGTGCCCAGCGCAATCCCGCGCCGGTGCCGTTTCAGGTAGGGCCAGGCGGTCTGAAATGCGGACTTCATGGAGTCATATGCCGAACCGGAACGTGAGCACCTTGGTCCACTCCAGCAGGATTGTCTTCCGGCCCTCGCGCGCCTTCCACCACTCGCTCAGCCGGAACCCCGGGCTTTCGGACGCCACGAAATGGATTTCCATGTCCGCTGGCAACTGCCGGAGAAAGATCGCCCGCGCCCGGCGCAGATGCGTATCCACGCTCACCACGATGAATCGTTTGACACCCCGCCGCCGCAATTCCGGGATCAATGCCGCAGCCTCGTCCTCCGTGCTCGTCGCGTGGTTCGGCGCGCACTGGAAGTACTCCGCGGGAAACCCGTTCTGCACTCCAAATGGAATGGCGGCATTGCATTCCGGCTGGTTGTAGAATTGGTGCGGCCCGCTCATCAGGGCATACGGCGCAAAGCCCGCCCGCACCAGTTGTCCTGCCTTCAGGACGCGGCCACCGCCATCCCATCCGCCCGCCAGGATCACCACCGCGTCCACCTTCTGCGGTGCCTCCCCTACGTCCAGGAAAGTGCCCACGGGCGCCAGCAGCTTGGCTCCTTGCCACCACAGCAACGCCACCACGGCCACCGCGAGAAGAATCTGGATGTAGGCAAAACCGTTCCGCCGGCGAAGCTGAAACCGCATGCGCCTATTTTTCAGGGTCCAGCCGGCCCGCCGTGCGCAGTTTCTGGTACAGGCGCTCCACCTCGGCCTCGTCCTCTTCGGTCAGCAGACGGGCCTTGGGCGCCGCCTCAGCCTTTCGGGGGGCCTCCCCCTCCGGTTCCCCGAAGATCTGCCGGTGCGGCACGCCGTTGATCAGCGCCTTCACCGCCCGTTGCTGAATCATCCGCAACAGCCGGTTGGATTGCTCCGTCTCGCCCGGATACAGCAGCCGCAACCGGCTGCCATCGGCCAGCGTCAAGTAGGCCACCATCGGCGAGATCCATCCGGTCTGATCCACTCGCCGGATCTCAGCCCACTCGATCGTGCGATTGCCGGCCCGCAGGTCCGCCTCCGTCAATTCGATGGCCGGCTGCACGCCGAGCCAAAGAACCAAGCCCGCGCTCACGGCGAAAAGAACCGCCGGAATCGCCGCCGGCCACCAGGACATGGCACACCATGCCGAAAACGTGGCCATGCCGAACGCAACAGCCGCGGCGGTAAGGTAAGTACGCGCCGGGGTAAAACGAATCATGCTTTGCCCCACATCTCAAGCGTACCCCCCATCGCCCACCCCGTCAATCGCCGTTCTTGCGGATCATCTGTAAACCCTTGCGCCAGTAGTCCACGCCGCTGCAGATTGTCGTCACCGCCGCCAGCGCCAGCCAGGCTTGCAGCCACCAGTGGGGCAGGAACCCCCAAGCCATATCCATGACCTGCCAACCGCAATAGGAGAGCTGAAAGAAGGTGCTCAGCTTGCCCCAGATACTCGGGGGAAACGCCCGCGCTCCCTGCCAGAGCAGCATCACACCGGAAAAGCCCAGAATCAGCGCATCCCGTCCCAAAGCCAGACCCACCATCCACCACGGCGCCCGGCCCGCCAGGCCCAGGCCGATCCACAGCGTCACCAGCAGTAACTTGTCGGCGATCGGGTCCAGATACGCGCCGGTCTTCGAACCCCACCCAAACCGCCGCGCCAGATACCCATCCAGCCCGTCCGAAAACCCAGCGAAAAAGAGGATCGGAAACGCGCCTCGCGGGTCGTTCCTCGCCAGATACCACGCAATCCACGGCGTCAGGATGATCCGCGAAACCGTCAGCAGGTTGGGCAGGTGACGCATCAACCCGCGGCGGCCTGAACAGACTGCCCCATGAACTCGTCCAGCGTCACCACATCATACAGCGAGGCGTCAGACATGATCTTGGCCACCAGCGCCACATGCATGGCGTGCCCGGCCCGCTCCGCCACCACCCGGCCCAGCAGCGACCGTCCTATCAGCGCCAGATCGCCAATTAAATCCAGAGCCTTGTGCCGGCACGGCTCGTCCTGGAACCGCAACCCTCCGGGATTCAGCACGCCGCCATCGGCGAAACACACCGCACTGTCCAGCGACGCCCCCCGGATCAGCCCCATATTCCGCATCTGGTCCAGCTCCGGCGCAAACCCAAACGTGCGGGCCGGCGCCAGCTCGCGCGCATAGTTCTCCGGTGAAACTTCCATTTCCAGCGTCTGATGCCCCACCATTGGGTGGTTGAAATAGACGTGGCAGCTGAGTTCAAATCGATCAGAGGGCTCAATGGAAATCTGCTTTCCATTGCCCGCCAGCCCCACTTCGCGCCGGATCGCCAGGTACCGCCGCTTCCGCCTCGTCTGCCGCAGCCCCGCCGCCCGCAGCATCTCCACAAACGGCTCCCCGCTGCCGTCCAGAATGGGCACTTCCAGGTTGTCGATCTCCACGTAGGCGTTGTCGATGCCCATGCTGTAGAACGTGGCCAGTAGATGCTCAGTTGTGGAAATCAGCACCCCCTGCCGCATCAGGCTGGTCGCGTAGCTCACGCGCTGGACGTGCTTCCAACTGGCCGGGACTTCGAACATGTCCAGATCGCTGCGCCGGAATACGATCCCTGTGCCCGGCAGCGCCGGAACCACGCGGATCTTCACCGGCACACCGCTGTGCAACCCCACCCCGCTGGCCTCCACCGCGCGCACGATCGTTGTTTCGAAACGCAATACTGGCTCCATCGCTATCGTATCAGACTCCAGCCCGGCGCAGAAGTGATTTGTTTCGTTTGATTTGCAAACTTTTATTTGTGTCCAGGAAGCCACACTTCCGCCTGCCCGTGTAGCCGCCGGGACACGCCCGGTACTCCCCGCGCCTTCCCGGAGTATCATGAAATCCATGCCGTGCCTCTTCCTGGTGGACTCCTTCAACCTCATCTTCCGGGCCTATCACGCCCGCCAGCGTTCCGGCGCGCCCCCCATGCGCAACTCGCGCGGCACCTCCACCGAAGCGGTCTACATCTTCCACAACATGATCCGCCGGCTCCAGCGGCAGTTCCAGCCTGCCTATCTGGCCGCCATCTTCGAATCCGAAGGCCCCACCTTCCGCGACCAGCAGTTCCCCGCCTACAAGGCCACCCGCACGGAAACCCCGCCTGAGCTGATCGAGCAGTTCCCCATCGTCGAGCGTCTGCTGGGCGCCATGTCCATCCCGGTCCTCAAGCATGCCGGCTTTGAGGCTGACGACGTCATTGGTACGCTCGCCCGCGCCGCCGCCAGCCAGGGTCTTGACGTCTGTATCGTCACCTCTGACAAAGATATGCTCCAGCTCGTCGACGAGCGCGTCACCATGCTCGACATGATGAAGAACGATACGCTCTACGACCCCGCCAAAGTGCGCGAGTTCAAGGGCGTTACGCCCGCCCAGATCCCGGATCTGCTCGCCCTGGTCGGCGATACGTCGGACAACATCCCCGGCGCGCCCGGCATCGGCGACAAAGGAGCCGTCCAGCTTCTGGAGCAGTACGGTACCCTGGAGAATCTGCTCGACCACGCCGCCGAAGTCCCCCGCAAAGCCTACCGCGAGAGCCTCCAGAACCACCGCCCGCAGATCGAACTCTCCCACCGTCTGGCCACCATCGATTGCCATGTGCCCTTGGACTACACCCTGGAATCCCTGGCCGTCCGGCCCCCAGAACCTGCCGTCCTGGCTGAGATCTACCGCGAACTGGAGTTCTTCAGCTTCCTCAAGGACGTCGGAGTTGCCGCCGCCGAGCCCGCCGCCGCGCATTCCGCCAAACCTGGCGCTGAACTTGGCGCTGAACTTGGCGCTGAACTTGGCGCTCAGAAAACGACAACCGTAGTGTTCGACCTGAAGTCCCTGCTGTCTGCTGGTGCCCCGCCCCCCGATCCACCGGTGGAAGACGTCCTCCTGTACGCCTTCCTCGTCCTGGCCGACCCCTCCGCCTGCGCGCTGGACTCCCTCATCGTTAGCTACCTCGAGCGCCCCGGCGCCACCCCGCAGGAGTCATTCCAGGCGCTCGCCACTCGCCTCCGCCCGGAAATCACCGGCGATCTCCGCCGCGTCTACGATGAAATCGATCTCCCCCTAGCGCCCGTCCTCGCCCGCATGGAGCGCACCGGCATTCGCATCGACGCCGCCCAACTCGCGGTCCTCTCCCAACGCATGGACGGCGAAATCCTGACCCTCACCGATCAGATCTACGGTCTCGCGGGCAAGCCCTTCAACATCAACTCGCCCAAGCAACTCGGCGAGATCCTCTTTGAAGACCTCAAGCTCCCAACCCACGGCAAAACGGGCAAAACAAAGGCTTACTCGACCGCTGCCGACGTCCTGGAAACCCTCGCCGCCGAGCACGGCATCGCCCGCAAGATCCTCGAATACCGCCAACTCACCAAGCTGAAGGGCACCTACGT
>JBBQLF010000207.1:0-7488 GCA_038327695.1 Bryobacterales bacterium | reverse complement strand
CTTTTAGCGGATAGTTGATACCGAACGAACAGTCAGTTTAGAGTCAGGCGGCGTGCGCCTTCGCTCAAGCCGGCCTTTTCCAGGATTGAATCCAGTTCCAGGCGGCGCCAGAACTGGTAGCCCACATGGACCGGACCGGCCACACGCGATTGCTCGCAGCGTACGCCGTTGACCCGGACTGCGACCAGTTCGCCGCTGGCAGCGGCAGCGGCGGCGGGCAGAGGGTGGGCCGGTGCGGCGGCTGAGGACTTGAGCTTTCGGGGCAGGACAATACGCCACTCGCGCGAGGGGCGCCCGCGGATATAGACCCAGCCTCCGCCATCGAGCAGGAACAACGCCAGAAGTGAGGACCAATAGGGTCAATATGTCTTGGCTCTGTTCCATGCGGAGCAGTTTGGGGGCCAACGCCAGTTTGCGGCGTGTGCCGAGGTTCAGCAGGATGTAGCGGACCGTGGTGGTCCCTTTGAAACTGGCAGTTTGGCGTGCTGTACCGCGGCCCAGGCTCTTGTACAATCGGCGGCGCAGAGCGGGTCGGCGGCCGGGCGCTGACTGTAGCGGGAGTGTCTGAGGACTGACGTTACTTCGTGACGTGACGTTAGGTGGTCACGGGTCGAGCGGCCTCAGCTTGATCGAAGGCAGGGCCGGCGCAACTCGATGCCGGCGGGGTTGCGGAAGACCACGGTGAACTTGATGGCGCCGTGGCGGAACTGGGGGTAGCCGGGGGCGTTGTGGTTTCCGGGATCGAGGTGGGAGGCGGTGTCGCCGGGGGGGAGAGGATGAGCGATCGGAGGAATCTTCCGGCGGCACGGTCCGGTGCGACTCAGAACGGTTCCGGCTTTGTGGATAGCGGTTCCTTTTGACCGGACTTGATGCCGTAGATACGGCGGTGGGTCTCCTGGGCGGCCTTGACGAGTTCGGGGTAGGGCAGATCGAGGACGTCCAGGAAGCCATAGTTGAGCCGCTCCTGGTCCGAAGGCCGGCCGGTGGGCAGATCATCGACGAGTTGGAACCAATGAGCGCCGATCATGGCAGGGTGGGCGGCGGCCTTCTCGACAAAGTAACGATAGGCCTTGCCGCGCTCTGCCTGATCCTTCACTTTGTGGACCCAATAGAAGAGCCCCTGAAGACCGCGGCCGGGGGCGCAGGCGGTGAATTCGCCGATGAGGACAGGGCGGCCGGAGAGGGTGGTAAAGCGATCGAGCCGGGCGTGATCGGGGGCGTAGTTCGGGTCGTAGATGTTGACGCTGAAGACGTCGAAGATGGCGCTGAGCCGGACCCACTCGTCAGCGGGCACGCCGGCGAAGCGGATGCCGAGGACGAGGTGGTTGGGGTCGTGACGGCGGACGGCGGCGGTGATGACCTCGAAGTAGCGACGGCCGCATTCGAAGACGAAGTCGTGCTTGATCTTCCCGGCGTTGGCGGGGCCGGCGGCGAGACGGCGGCGGAGTTCACGCTGGGTGGCGGAGTCCTCAGGATCTTCCAGGAGCATGTCGGCCCAGGGCTTCAGGGAGCCGAACTCACGGGCCCAGTGGGGTTCATTGCCGAGAAACCAGCCGATGAGGTTAGGATCGTCTTTGAGCGCGGCGACCTGCGAGCGGGCGGCTTCATCGGCGTTGCGTTCAAACTCGGGCGAGAAGACGTCGGGGAAATCCCACGGGAAGGGGAAGGTCTTTTTTGTAGTCCAGCCGGAGAGGGGCAGGACGTAGGGCATGCCACTGGAGGTGGACAGCTGTTTGTCGGACCAGTTGGCGATGGTATTGAAGCCCCAGCTTTTGAGGCGTGGCACGATGTTGGCGCCCCACAAGCGCTGGCCATCGGCGCCGTAGCGCTCCAGCACGTTGGCGAGGTGGAAGGAGACGTCCTGGCCGGGCGTGATCCAGGCGGGTCCGGCGGGCGGGAGCTTCTCGTAGAGGAATTCGCGGCCGGTGACGCGGGTGGCGAAGCTGCCCTGGGTGAGGTTTACGAGGTCCATGCCGGCGGAGAAGAAGGGGTGACCGTGGGGATCGACGAGGTACCAGCGGCCGGCGACGAGTTCGGTGCGGAAGAAGCCGGTGGTTTTGAGCGTGCGCCGGGGATCGCCTCCGAGGGGACAGAACGGGAACTGGATGGGCTGAGCCTGATCCGCATCCCAGAGTTTGCGGAGTTCCCTGGGGGAATGGGCCTTGCCGGGCCAGTCTTCGGCGATCCACTGGCCGAAGCGGTCGATGACGGGCTTGCGGTCGAGGATGCCGTCACCGTCGAGGGAGGAGACCAAGGCGAGGTTGGTGATGGCCAGTTGGGTATCGGCGGCGGGCAGCTTCATGCGGAAGACGAGTTCCTCCACTTTTTCGAAGGTGAAGAGACGCTCGGGCCAGGCCTTGTAGCCGAGGGGATTCTGGGGGACCATCTGGCGGGTCTGGTAGAAGGCGTCGAAGGGAATGACGGCACGGATGCGGAGGTTGGGCAGTGGCTCCATGATCATGGATTTGACGGTGGCGCCATTGGAGAAGCCGACGGAGAAGGCTTCGAGGGAGGAGGCGAGGAACTCGAAGCGGATGGCTTTCCAGGAGCGCCAGTCGCGGGGCCAGGAGAGTTGGGAGACCGGGATGCGGAATTCGGGCTGAGTTTCGCCGCGGCGGAAGGCGAAATTCAGGGGCGCGGGCGCGGCCAGGGTGGCGGGGGCGCGATAGTTCCAGAGGAGTTCGAGGTCGATGCCTCCAGCGGCGTGGGTGTCGTGGTAGGCGAAGCGGCCGGAGCCGGGCTGGTTGGGCTGGCCCCAGCCGCCGCTCATGACGAGGGGGAAGCCGAGCTGATTCCAGCGGGCGTTGGCGGCGTCCATGCCGTCCACGTTGAAGGCGAGGTGGTGGAAGCCCTCACCGTGTTTGGCGATATGGTCGTCGTAGACGTTCGGGCCCTGGAGCGGCTGGATCCATTCGAACGGGACTTTGAGATGCCGCTGCCAGCCGGTGCGCATGTCGAAGGCGGCGGGGGCGCCCTTGTAGGTTTTGGCGGTGAGTTCAGGATGGGTGAAGGTGAAGGCGGGGAAGCCGAGTTTGTGCCAGAAGGCGGAGACGGAATCGGGATCGCGGGCGATGAGGGCAAACTGAGTGACGGGCGGACCGGTGGCGGGGGGAGCAGTCCCGGACTCGGGATCGTAGAAGAGGCCGAGAGTGATCTTGCCTTCGGCGGCGGTATCGAAGAAGACGTAGGGGACCTTCGAGTTGCCGCCGTATTCGAGCAGGCCCTGCTCTAGGATTTTGATGCCGAGGGACTGGAGGCGGGCCGTTTCGATTTCCAGGCTTGCGCGGGATGGGGTCCGATAAGCGAGGGAGAAGACGCCCGGGCCGCGGGCCTTGAGGAACTCAGACCAGGCGGAATCGCCAGAGACGGGTTGAATCCAATCGGCGCGGAGGTTGGCGAAGCGGGCGGAGAGGGCGCGGAACTCGTGGCTGCCTTTGCGTCCCCGGAACTGGACGGCGGAGGCAGTGAGTGGGCCGGTGTCACCATCATGCGGGACGCCGGCCCTTTGCCAGGCGGCAGCGACGCGATCGACGTCATCGACGACCCAGAAGAGGCGGGGCAGGGTTTGGTAGAAATCGGGGAGTTGGGCGAAGAGGTTCGCCGTCAGGACGAGAGCCAGAACAACCGGTCGCATGGGCACCTCACACAGAATCGCGCCGGAGGGCCGGCGGCGAAAGGATGACTTCCGACCAAGACTATAGCAGATCATAAAACACTGACGTGAAAATCCCTTGACAACCACGCTGAACTGTTTCACAATCAGGGTGCTTCAGTTGTAATCGCTTTCATTGGGTGCCGGACGTTCGCTCATTCTCAAAGCGGTTCCGGGGTTGGGCGGTGTAGTTCGCATCCAGTGGGAGCGGGCAAACCGGGTTAGTTAGGTATTCGGGAGAGGTCAAAAATGATAGCTAGAATATTGATATCGGCATTTCTGGGTGTGTCGCTCGCGTTGGTTGGATTCGCACAGCAGGATCGCGGCACATTCACTGGCACTGTGACAGACCAATCCGGGGCGGTGGTGCCCGGGGTGAAGGTCACGATCACACAAGTCCAAACCAATCTAAAGAACGAGACGTCCACGAATGCGGACGGGCAGTACCGAGTCCCCAATCTTCAGATTGGCGACTACAAGATCGCATTTGAAGCCAAAGGATTCAAAACCGCCATTCGAGACGGCATCAGACTGAGCGTCACAGACGTCCTCCGCGTGGACGGCAAGCTGGAGGTTGGCGCGACGACGGAATCCGTGACAGTGAGCGCGCAAGCTTCACTTCTCCAGACGGAGACGCCTGAAGTGGGCACGCTGATGACCACGCAGCAGGTGATCGATCTGCCGCTGGGCTTCTCGGGCGGGCGGTATGCGGAGAACTTCGCGTACAAGCTGACGCCCGGCGTGAGCGGCGACAACTGGACGAGCCACATTAATGGCGCGCCATCGTTTTCGAAGGAAGTGGTTCTCGACGGCGCCTCGGCCAGCATCTACATCGCCGGGCAGTTCGGCGAATCCAGCCCCTCGATGGAAGCGCTGGAAGAGTTCAAGATACAGACCAGCGGCATGAGCGCAGAGTATTCGCGCACCGCCGGCGGCGTGTTCAACTTCGTCATGAAGTCGGGCACGAATCAGCTCCACGGTAGCGGCATGTATCAGTGGCACAACGAGAGCTTCGACGCCAACACGTTCTCGAACAAGTTCTTCGGCAGAAGCCGGCGGCGCGACCGGCGGGACAACTGGGCGCTATCGCTGGGCGGCCCGGTCACGATTCCAAAGATCATCAACGGTAAGGACAGATGGTTCTTTTACAGCGCCTACGAGAAGTACAACGAGAGCTTCGCCGGCGGCGGCAACCCGAACGTCACCGTTCCGCTGGCGGAATGGTACGACGGCAATCTCAGCAAGTACCTCACGAGCGAGAGCTTAGGCGCAGACGCTCTGGGCCGCCCGGTGTACCGCGGAGCCGTCTACGATCCGACCACGGAAACCACCGTGGGCGGCATCAAGGTCAGGAACATGTTCCCCGGCAACATCATCCCGCAGAGCCGCATCTCCAAGGTGTCGCAGAATCTCTCGGGCATCATGAAGCAGCACTACCTGCCGCAGGTGAAGGGCGCCGACGGCCAAACCCCGCTGTTGAACAACGCGTTCTTCCCCGTGTCCAACCAGGCGGGCTTCAACCAGACCCAGTTCTCGACAAAATCGGATTTCCAGATCAATTCCAATCAGCGGCTGTCGGGCTCCTTCAACTTCATCGACAGGCCGAGGACGTTGTTGGATCAGGGCGGCGTGTGGGACGCGAGCGATCCGAACGGCGGCCCGCTGTCCCGGGCAAGACTGCAGTATGTGTCCACCCACTACGTCCGCCTGGCGCATGACTGGACTGTGACGCCAACCATGTTGAATCACGTTCTGGCGTCGTTCAACCGGCAAATCAACCCGAGCACGTCGAAGCACCTCACCGAGCCGGGCGCCCAGATCCTGGGCATCAAGGGAATCGATCAGACCTCGAACTATCCGCAGATTGGCGGACTGACCGGTGATCGCATCTCGTTCCCGACTCTGGGCTACATAGCCAATGATATGGGCGCCGGCACTGCCTATCAGTTCGTCGACACGTTCAGCTGGATGAAGGGCAAGCACTCCCTGAAGTTCGGCTTCGACTACCGTTGGAACGGCTTGAACTGGCGCAATGCCTCCGGTCCGGCGCAGATCAACTTCGGCGCCGACATCACCGGCCAGCCCGGCTTCAACCAGACCGGCCACGGCTTCGCCAGCATGCTGCTGGGCGCGGCCACCGGCGCCAGCGTCAACATCGACGCCCCCGTCGGCTCGCAGTTCCCGATGTACTCCTGGTTCGTTCAGGACGATTGGAAAGTGAGCCGCAGGCTCACCGTGAACATCGGCATGCGTTGGGACTACCAGTCTCAGGGCACGGAGAAGTACGACCGCCTGCATAACTTCAACCCATCCCTGACCGATCCGAAGTACGGGATCGCCGGCGCTGTGGAATTCGCGGGCGTGGGCGAAGGCCGGAACGGCAAACGGCAGTTCTACGAGAACAGCCTCGGTTCCACCTGGGGACCCCGCCTCGGATTTGCTTACCAGCTCCCGGAGAGCACCAAGATGACGATCCGCGGCGGGTACGGCCTCTTCTACAACCCCCGCCTGCCCAACGGCTGGTCTGGTGTTCCGTGGGGTAACAAGTCGGGCTTCACTGCCACCAACAACATGAATCAGCCCTCGCCGAACACACCTGGTTTCTACTGGGACAACGGCTACACAGGCGTGACCAAGCGGGCGACTCTGAATCCCTCGATGGCGTACGACCTCTGGGGCCCGGTGAGCTGGGATCCGGACGGCGGCCGCGTTGGCTACACACAGCAATGGAACCTCAACATCCAGCGTGAGTTGCCGGGCAACATGGTGCTGGACATCGGCTACATTGGCACGAAGAGCACAGGCTTGCTCTCGAACGAGATGAGGAAGATGAACCAGATCCCATACAAGGCGCTCGCTTTGGGCGACACGCTGGGCTCCTGGATCAACAACGACGCGAGCATCCCGGCAGCCGCCAAGGCGATGGGCGCCAAGTATCCGTATGGCAATCAGGGCGACTTTATCCCGATGTGGCAGACGCTGACGCCGTATCCGACGGTGATCTACTGGAGCGACCTGTACAGCTGGAACTCGCCGCTGGGTTTCGCCAACTACCAGGCTCTGCAGTTCCAGTTGAACAAGCGGCTCTCGCATGGCCTCCAGTTCATGTCGAACTACACGTGGTCCAAGAACCTGGGCAACCTCAGTTCCGCGTTCGGCGACACATGGGGACAGAATGGCGGGCGCCCGCTGGATTACAACAATCTGTCGCTGGAGAAGTCAGTTCTCGAGTACGATCAGAAGCACATCGTAAAGATCGGCGGCAGCTACGACACACCGTTTGGCCGCGGCCGGAAGTACGGCCATGACATCCCGATGTGGGTGGACTTCCTTGCCGGCAACTGGACGCTGCAATATATCGGCAACTACTCCAGCGGAACGCCGGTGGGCTTCGGCGCCACGGGCACACCGAACTCCAATTTCGCCACCAACCGGCCGTTCCTCTTCAACCCCAGCGGGAAGTCGATGAACAATCCGAATTTCGACCGCTCGACATTCGACATGACGGACCTCTCGATCTCCCGTCCGGCCAAGACCTACTTCGACACGTCGATGGTGGTGAATCCGACGACGATCAACCGCTATGCCCGCGGCAACGCCGCGCGGCAAATTGACCAGCTTCGCGGGTTCGCGAACTACAGCGACGACATCAGCCTGCAGAAGAACTTCGTACCCAGGGAAGGCATCCGCGTGCAGTTCCGGGCGGAGTTTTTGAACATCTTCAACCGGCACCGGTTCACTGGGTTCAACACGAATCCGGCTAGCCCGCTGTTCGGACAGATCTCGGGCGTGTCCGACGATCGGCGTCAGATCCAGTTCGGGATCAGCGGCGACTT
>JBBQLF010000206.1:0-7490 GCA_038327695.1 Bryobacterales bacterium | reverse complement strand
GGTGATTTCCCGCTTGGATTCGACCCGCTCCGGTTTCGGCGTGCCGTGATACCACTCGTAGTACCTGCGGTGCGTGGTCAGCGCGCCGGAGGCGCCGAAGAACTGCTCGCGGACTTCACCCCAGCCCGTGATGAGCTGGGTGCCGTGGAGATAGCCGCAGAGGCCGCTCGGGTAGGTGTAGGTGACGTTGACGTGATCCAGGTTGTCGCCGACGGGGCGCTTGCCTTTGCCGCCTCCGCCGATGGCGCTAACCGGGTGCGCCTGGGCGAACCAGTTGAGGACGTCCACACCGTGGCAGTCCTGCTCGACGATGAAGTCGCCGGACTTTTCCCGGTAGGGGTACCAGGCGCGCTTTTCCATTTCAGGAGTCATGGGCCGGCTGACGCCGGGCCGGATGCCGCCAACCATCCATTCGGCGCGCATGAGCACGAGCTCGCCGATCTGGCCCGCGCGGAGGATCTTCTCGGCGGCCTGGTATTCGGGGCTCCAGCGTTGCTGGAATCCGAAGAAAATGACCTGTTTGGGGCTGGCGGCGCGGGCGGCGGCGAGGGTCATCTTCACGCCGGCGACACTGGCTCCGGCCGGTTTTTCGCAGTAGATGTGCTTGCCGGATTTGACGGCGGCGGTGAAGTGCTCTGGATGGAGATAGACAGGCGTCGTGATCTGAACGGCGTCCAGGGCAGGGTGGGCGAGGAGTTCGGTGTAGTCCTTGTACGTCTTGGCGGCAGAGAGCGCAGGCACCTGGGTCTTGGCCTTGTCGATCTGGTCGGGGTACAGATCGCAGAGGGCGGTGACCTCGGCGCGCGGGTCTTTGGAGAAGAAATCGGCGTCGTAGCGGCCGCGGTTGCCGGTGCCGATAACCCCGACGTGGATCTTGGAATTCGCCTGCGTGCCAAAGGCGGTCTCCGGTTTGAGAATGAGAATGCCGCCGGCGGCGGCGAGAGCGGTCCTGCGCTTGATTTCGGTCATGGGCTGATTCTATTACAATGCACGTGTGACCCAAAGCCATTCCGGATCTGTTTCTGCGTTTGCGATGCGGTTGTCGCTTTGGACCGGCGTGCTGATGCTGGTGAGCAAGTGCGGGGCGTGGTACCTGACGGGCTCGTCGGCGATCTTTTCCGATGCGCTGGAGAGTGTGATCCACCTGGTGGCGGTGGCGTTTGCCACCTACAGCTTGTGGCTGAGCGTGCGGCCGGCGACGGCGCGGTTTCAGTATGGGTATGAGCGAATCACATTCTTTTCGGCGGGGTTTGAGGGGGCGCTCATTACGGCCGCGGCGGTAGCGATTATCGTCACCGCGGTGTACAAGTGGAGACAGGGCCTGCAATTGGAAGCACTCGGCACGGGCACCTTGATTGTCTTGGGTGCGGGTCTGCTGAATGGCGTGCTGGGCTGGTATTTAATCCACACCGGCAGGAAGAACGGTTCGCTGATCCTGGTGGCGAACGGGAAGCACGTTTTGACGGACTGCTGGACCAGCCTGGGCGTGATTGTCGGGCTGGTGCTGGTGATGGTGACGGGCTGGAAGCAGTTCGATCCGATCTGCGCGATCGTGATGGCGGTAAATATTCTGTGGGCGGGCGGCCAACTGATGTGGCAGAGCGCGCGGGGCTTGTTGGACTACGCCGATCCGGAAGTGGAGCAGATGCTGCGCGCCTTGCTGGACAAGCTGACGGCGGAGGAAGGCATCGAGTATCACGAGCTGCGGTTCCGCGAAACGGGAGGGCGTGTCTTGATGGAGCTACATCTGCTATTCTCCTGTGGGTGCCCCCTGGGAGACGCACATCAAGTGGCGACGCGAGTGGAAAACGGGCTGATTGCCGAATTCAAGCGGCCACTGGAAGTGACGACTCATCTCGAGGCGAGCGAGAGCCATGAAGAACACCACCGAGTTGGCCAGGGATGAGCGGATGGACAGCGACAGGCAGTCCCGGTTGATCCGGCGTCTGGCCCACGATCTGAGGCAACCGCTTTCCAACATTGAGTGCATCGGGTACTACCTGGACATGGTAATGGGCGACCGTGAGCCGGAGCTGCACAGGCAGTGCGAGACGCTGCGGAGGATGGTGCAGCAGGCGCATTGGATGCTGGAGGACGCGTCGCTTGAAGTTTCCGTGCAGAACGCGGCCTGTGGGCCGGTGTCGCTGGCAGAAGTATTCGACAAACTGGATGCGGAGATGGCGCTCCATGACCAGCGGAGCCTGGAGCTACGGTTGGAAGGTTCCGTGATAGTGACCGCGCCGGCGGCGGAAGCGGCTGTTTTCTGCGGTCATGTGCTATCGTTCCTGCGCAACGTCGGCCAAGCGGTGGATCCGATCCGCGTGACGGCCATGGTGGGCGATAACGTGACTCTGGAGATCAGCGCGGAGGTCCCTGGCGAGACGGACGAACTGCTGCAAATGGTGGGCCCGGGGCAGGGCGGCGGGCTGCATGCGTTTGTGGAGGCGGCGGGCGGGGCAATGCGGGCGCGTGTGAACGGGCGGCGGTTGACGTTATCGTTCTGGTTGCGGCGCGGCGAGTAGGGCGCGGAGCTTGTCGTCTTCCGTGTGGGCGGGATCGACGACGAGCAGGGCGTAGTCGTGGTCCAGGGCGGGGATGGCGCTGGTGGATTCCACAATCCAGTTTTCAGCGTTCGCGAGCAGTGCGCGGAGTTGCGGGAGAGCGGATGGGAGATCGCCGCGGAGCCAGTAGGCGCGGGCGGCGCCGGCCCGGAGGTAGCGGCGAGTATCGCCGGTCTCGCCCGGCTCCAGTTCCTCTGTGAGAGTGAAGGGCGCCCCGTGGTCCGGGAGGTGGTGGGAGATCTTGACGGCGGTCCATTTCCTTTCCGGGGTGAGGGCGAGGATGCGGCAGACAAGAGTTGTCTTGCCGCACTTGCGGGCAAGGCCGCCGACGATAATCCTCACTCGGGTTTGTTCTCCAACGCGGCCAGACGCGCCTTGAGTTCAGCCACTTCGCGTTTCAGCGCGGGCAGCCGGGCGACGTTGGCCTGGGATTCGAGATACTCCTTCAGAGGGCGCGCCGGCGTGCCCCAGTAGACTTCACCGCCGCCGCGGACGATCTTGCCGGTGAGGATGCCGGCGCCGCTGCCAATGACAGCCCGAGCCTGGATGGTGACGTTGTCACCGATGCCGACCTGGCCGCCAATGACGGCGTAGTCCTCCACAATTGTGCCGCCAGCCATGCCGGTCTGGGCGACGATGACGACGTGGCGGCCGATGCGGCAGTTGTGGCCGATGTGAACCATGTTGTCGAGCTTGGTGCCGTCGCCGATGGAGGTGACGCCCAGGGCGGCACGGTCCACGGCGGAGCCTACTCCGATCTCGACGTCGTCGCCGAGGACGACCCGGCCGATCTGGGGGAACTTCTCGTAGTGGTCCTTTTCGAAGACGAAGCCGAAGCCGTCCGCGCCGAGCACCGCGCCTGAGTGGATCAGCGCGCGGGCGCCGATGGTGACGTCGTGATAAATGGTCACGTGGGGCATCAGGCGGCTGCCGGGCCCAATGCTGACGCGGTCTCCAATGACGCAGTAGGGGCCGATGGCGGCGTCCGGGGCTATGTTGCAGCCGCTGCCGATGATCGCTGTGGGGTGGATGCCAGGCTGAGGAGCGGGGGGCGGCTGGAGGCGCCAGACGAGCGTGGCGAAGGCGGCGCGCGGGTCCTTGGCGCGAATGATGGTGCGTGCGTCAGCGTTCTCGAAATCGGGCGGGACCAGGAGGCAGCCGGCGGCGGAGGATTGCGCTTCGCGGCGCGCCTTGCGGTTGCCGGCGAAGGAGAGATGGTGCACCAGGGCGGTGTCAAGCGGGGCGACGCCGGTGATGTCGCGGGCGCCCTCGCCTTCAAAGGGCAGGCCGAGCAAGGCGGCGATGTCGCTGACGATCATATGATTTAGTTTATGCCGGTTGATCCTTCCGCCTATGTTGCGCCGACGGCGCGTGTGCACCCTGACGCTGTGATTGGCCCGCGCACGCGGGTGGGCGAATTCTGCGTGGTGGATGAAGATGTGGTGATCGGTTCGGACTGCCTGCTGGAGCCGTATGTTTACGTGAAGCGGTGGACAACCATCGGCAACGGCAACGAGTTTAGCTCCGGCGTGGTGCTGGGAACTGATCCACTGGACAAGGCGTTCGACGGCCGGCGGAGTTATCTGCTGATCGGCAATGGGAACAAGATGCGGGAACACTGGACGGTTTCGCGGGGGACTGCGCCAGAGAGCCGGACTGTGATTGGCGACGGCAACTTCGTGATGACGTCAGGCCACATCGCGCATGATGCGCGGGTGGGCTCCAATTGCGTGATTGCGAGTTGCACGCTGTTGTCGGGGTATGTGGAGGTGGGTGATGAGGCGTTCATCAGCGGCGGAGTGGTGGTGCACCAGTTTTCCAAGATCGGGCGGAACGTCATGGTGGCGGGCAATGTTCGTGTGAACAGCGATCTGCCTCCGTACTTCATGTATTCGGATTTCAACGTGGCGGCGAAGGGATTAAACCTGTTGGGGCTGCGGCGGGCGGGGTTTAAGGCCGGCGACGTGACGCCCATCAAGACGGCGTACAAGCTGCTCTACCGGTCTGGCTTGAAGCTGGAAGAAGCGCTCCAGCGGATTGAAACGGAAGTCCCGACGGAACATACTCTACACTTAGTTGAGTTCATTCGCGGCAGCAAACGCGGGATTTGCCGGGAGTAGGAGGCGCGCCTTGCGACATCTGGTATTGGTACTGAGTGTGGCCCCGGTGTGGGCGCAAGTCACGCTGGACGATGTGGTGCGCCGGGCGGGCGAGCGGTACGCGGGCGTGCAGGTGTCAATCGAGCAGGCGTCACTGGCGGCGGCGGCGGTGCAGCAGGCGCGGATGGCGTTTCTACCGCGCGGAGATTTCTACGCGCAGGCGAACATAGCCACGCGCAACAACGTGTATGGGATGCTGATGCCGAACCGCGTGATCCCGCCGATCTCCGGGCCGCCGTCGGCCACCAACGCCGGCACCAATGTCTTTGGCACGGCCGTGGGCTTTCTGGTGAGCTGGGAGCCGCTGGATATGGGTCAGCGGAAGGCGCACGTGGCGACGATGGATGCGGGGCAGAAGCGGGCCGTCCGGGGCGTGGCCCGGACGCGGTTTGAGGTGGAGGCCACGGCGGCGGACGCGTTTCTGACCGTGCTGGCGGCGGACGAGACGGTGGCACGGGCGCGGGCCGGCGTGGAGCGGGCCGCGAGCGTGGAGAAGATCGTGGAAGCGCAGGCCAAGGCGGGTTTGCGGCCGGAAGCGGACCTGGCGCGCGCGACGGCGGAGCGGGTGATGTCGGAGGCGCAGGTGATCCAGGCGGAGTACGCGGCGCGGCTCGGGCGGATCGCTGTGGCGCAATATGCGGGAGGCACCTGGCAGGAGGTCAAACCGCTGGCTCCCTTTGTGACGAAGGCGGCGGAGTTGGCCGATCCGGGCGGAGCGGTGGCGCTGCATCCGGCGTTGCAGGAGCAGGCGGCGGCGGTGCGGGAAGCGGAGCTGCGGCGGTACGAAACGGTGATCGCGTGGCGGCCGCGGTTTATGACGGATACGGCGCTTTATGCGCGCGGTATCGACGCTGGGCCGAACGTCTACAACTGGGGCGTTGGGCTCAGTGTCCTGTTTCCGATTCTGGACTTGCCCATGATTCGCGCCAGGCGCATGGAAGAGAAGCACCGGGCGCAGGGCGAGGCGGCGCGGCTGCAGAAGCTGACGGCGGATCTGAATGCGGAGTTGGAGCGGGCGCGCGCCGGCGTGGATACGGCCATCCGGATTGCGGCGACGGCACCGCCGCAGTTGCGGGCGGCGCGGGCGGCACAGAGCCAGGCGGTGGCGCGCTATCAGGCGGGGCTGGCGAATATGGTGGAGGTGGCCGACGCCCAGCGGTTGCTGTTGCAGGCGGAGATCGATGACGGGCTGGCCAAGTTAAATGTGTGGCGGGCGCATCTGGGCATGGCGATTGCGGCCGGGGACCTGGCTCCGTTTCTGGAGAGAGCGAAGCGATGAAGCTGGTCCTGTTTGCGCTGCGGCGGCCCGTGACGATTATCGTGGTTGTGCGGGCGATTGCGTTGCTCGCCGGGGTGGCCGTGGTGCGGATGCCGGTGGACATGTTCCCTCAGTTGGGCGCGCCGGCGATCTATGTCGCGCAACCGTATGGCGGCATGGACCCGGTGCAGATGGAGGGGTTTCTCACCTATTACTTCGAGTACCACTTTCTGTACATCACGGGCATAGAGCATGTGGAATCGAAGAGTATCCAGGGTGCTTCGTTGATGAAGCTGGTGTTCCATCCGGGCACGGATATGAGCGCGGCCATGGCGGAGGTGGTGGGGTATGTGACCCGCTCCCGCGCCTTCATGCCGCCAGGGACGGTGGGGCCTTTCATTACGCGCTTTGACGCGGGCAGCGTGCCGGTGGGCCAGCTTGTGTTTTCTTCCGCGACCAAGACGGCGGGCGAGTTGCAAAACATCGCGTTGAACCAGGTGCGGCCGCTATTCGCGACCCTGGAGGGTGTTTCGGCGCCGCCGCCGTTTGGCGGGAATCAGAAGACGGTGATCGTGCGGGTTCAGCCGGAGAAGCTGCGCCAATATCATCTGTCGCCGGACGAGGTCATGGTGGCGGTGAGCCGGGCCAGCACGGTGCTGCCTTCGGGCAACGTGCGCGTGGGCGATCTGAACTACATCGCAACTTCCAATGCGGTGCTGGGTGCGCAATTGCCGGATTTGCTGGATGCGCCAGTGCGGCCGGGGGCGACTCCGGCGGTGTATCTGCGGGACGTCGCGACCATCGAGACCGGTACCGATATCGTGACAGGCTATGCGCACGTGAACGGCAAGCGGACGGTGTATATCCAGGTGACCAAGCGGGCGGATGCGTCGACCCTGCGCGTGATTGAACGCGTGAAGAAGGCGCTGCCCGATATGCGGAAGGTGTGTCCGGACGACGTGAGCGTGACGCTGGAATTCGACCAATCCGGCTTTGTGGCGGCGGCGATTCAGAACCTGGCGACGGAGGGCGTGCTGGGCGCTTTGCTGACCGGTTTGACGGTGCTGCTATTCCTGCGCGACTGGCGGAGTGCGCTGATTGTGGTGACCACGATTCCCGTGGCGCTGCTGTCGGCCGTGGTGTGGCTGTGGGCCTTCGGGCAGACCATCAACATCATGACGCTGGGCGGGCTGGCGCTGGCGGTGGGCGTGCTGGTGGACGAGGCTACGGTGGAGATTGAGAACATCCATTCGCACATGGCGTCCGGGCTGGGCCGGGCGGAGGCGGTGCTGGATGCCTGCCGGAAGACGGCCACGCCGCGGCTGCTGGCGATGGTTTCGATCCTGGCGGTGTTTGTGCCGGCGGCTTTCATGACAGGCGTGGTGCGGCAGTTGTTTGTGCCGCTGGCGCTGGCGGTGGCTTGCGCCATGGTTTCGTCCTACGTGTTGTCGTCCACGCTGGTGCCTGTGATGGCCACGCGGCTGCTCCGGGTGGGCCGTGGCGGCGTTGAGG
>JBBQLF010000205.1:0-7491 GCA_038327695.1 Bryobacterales bacterium | reverse complement strand
CGCCCAGGGCGTAGAAGTCCCGCAGGAGCCGGACGTCGTCCTCAATGGCGTGACCGCCTTCAACGCCGATCAGGGCGGCAATCCTGCCCTGCTTCTTGGCCCGCACGATGCCCGCGGCCGTGGTGGTGAACACCATCTCGTTGGGGTACCTGGCGGCGATGTCGTGACGAACGGTATCGATCACCTGCAAGGCGCGGTGAGCAGACTGGCTGGAGTCCATGTATCTGGTGGACACATAGGCCGCAAAGAAGACGGCCGACATGCCGCCTTGCTTCATCCGCGGAATGTCGGTGTGGGACTCCTGCGACGGCTTGCCCAGATCGAAGCCATCCACCGTCTTGCCGGTAACATCGTTGTGCGTGTCGATGAGGATGGCGGAACGGTGGACCTTGCTCACCTCGGCATCGGTCCAGGTTCTGGGCGATTGAGCCACGCTCGTGCCTGCGGCGGCGGACAGGGCAACGGCGGTGAGGGCGAGCGCGGTAGGAAAGGCCATCTGCGCCATTGTAGAACACACAGCCCGGAACCTCGCTATGATAAGAGCCGCAAAGGGTGCGCGACCTGAAAGTGGAGCGGTCCGTACCCAATCAGAGCCGCGACCATAAGGGAGCGTTAGAATTGGGTACTCAGACGCTAGGATTTCCTCGATTGGCCGGACATTTCGTAACTCCTCCCCTTTCATGTCGCGCACCCAGCCGCAAATGACCCGGCGCTCTGCACTCGGCCTGTTGCTGGCGGGACGAATGGAACTGACCCGCGGCGAGAGGCGCATCTTCCGATCCTGGTTCACCTGGCTGGCCGAGGCGTTGTACGCCATGGCGCCGGAGCGGCGCCCCCGAGAGGTCTCCGATTGTTCCGCACTCTTGCGGTTCGCTTATCGCGAAGCTCTGCAGGCGCACACTCCAGCGTGGGCGCGATCTGTGGGCCTGGAGTGGATGCCGCCGCTCGGCGAATTGAGTGAGCCGGCGCGCTCCGGCGCGGTCTTCCAGGCGGGCGGCGGCATGCGCCACTTTGCCGACGCCGAGCACCTGATGCGCGAAAACTGCCACGCCGTGGGACCCGCCTGGACGCAGGCGCAATCCGGCGACCTGCTGTTCTACCGCCAATTCAGCGGCGCTCAACCCTGGCACGGCATGGTGTTGCTCAAAGGCAGCGCCTTCGACGGCTCGCGCGAACCCCTGGCGGTGTATCATACTGGCCCGATAGACGGTACGGCCGGCGAGATCCGGAGGCCCACCATCGGGGCACTGCTGCGGCACCCGGAACCCCGCTGGCGCCCGGTTGCCGGCAACGGCAACTTCCTGGGCGTCTTTCGATGGAATATCTTGAGGGAATCGGAGTAAGGCATGAAACTGCGCCATTGGCTGCCAGGGCTGGCATTTCTGGTACTGAGCGCTCCGGCGCAACAGGAAGAAGGCCGGATCTACTTCTCGCTCAGCACGGAAGGGCCCGTGCGGCCCGGCGAATCGGCGCCGGTTCGCGTGCAGGCGCAGGGGATCAAGACGCTCGATTTCCGGCTATACAAGGTCAATGATCCGTCGAAGTTCTTCCACCAACTGGCGGACCCCCATCAGTTCAGCGGCCGCATGCGGCCCACACCGAAGGCGCGGACCCCGCTGGAAAAGTTCGCGGCCTGGAAGCGCCAGTGGCGCACCCGGATGCGGGACCTGGCCCGCACGCAGTTCAGCGGCCAGCACCGCCAGTTGATCCGCGCGGCGCTGGATGGCCAGCCGCAAAAGGACCCGAAACAGCAGCCCGCCTCCAAGGCGCCGCAGTTCGCCGGCCTGCCGATTCTCAACCCGCAGCAACTGGTGAAGCAGTGGTCGCAGCCCATCCAGACGCCGAACCGCTGGGAGGCCGCCACCGTGCCGCTGGTGCTGAACGACAAAGGGGTCTACGTCATCGAGGCCACGGACGGAAGCCGCCAAGCCTATTCGATTCTCATGGTGACCAATCTGGCGCTGGTGGCGAAGGGGGCGCCGGGCCGGCTGTTGGTGCGGGCGCTGGATCGCACGTCGGGCCAACCGCTGGCCGGCACGCCGGTGGAGGTGTTCGAACCGGGCGCGGCGCAGTACCTTTCCAGCGGGCCCACTGGCGCCGATGGTGTGCTGGAAGTGAAGCTGGCCGATGTGGCCGCCGAAGGCGTGCTGGTGATCGCCAATCGCGGCGCCGATTTCGCCGCCGCAACGGTGGGCGCCTATTCCATCGGCGCCAACGGGCGAGGCAGCCTCACGGGCTACGTTTACACAGACAGGCCCATCTACCGGCCCGGGCACACGGCCCACTACAAGGCGATCCTGCGGACCATGAACGGCACGGAGTACGCGCTGCCGGCTGACGCCTCAGCCACGGTGGAGATCGAGGACTCTGACGGCAAGCCGCTGCTGAAGAAGAAGGCCGCCATCTCCAAGTTCGGCACACTCGCCGGGGAGGTGACCCTGCCGGCCGATGCGGCGTTGGGCTACTACAGCGTCAATGTCGCGCTCAGCGGCGGCGAGTTCCCTGTGAAGGCCTATGGCGGCTTCCAGGTGCAGGAGTATCGCAAGCCCGATTACGAGGTTAAAGTCACGCCGGAAGCCCGCCGGCTCGTTCAGGGCAACTCCATGCGTGTGACAGTCGAGGCCAAGTACTACTACGGCGAACCCGTGGCCGGTGCTTCCGTCACCTGGGTGGCGCATCGGGCGCGCTACTGGCTGCCCTGGTATGAACAGGAAGAGGGCGCCGACGGCGAAGAGGGCGACATGTTCGGCGGCGAGCAGATGGTGGAACAGAAAGCCAAGCTCGATGCCAACGGCCGCCTGGTGATCCTGGTGCCGACCTCGAAATGGGAGTTTGACGCCGCGTTCCGCGTGGAAGCGCGCGTCACCGATTCTTCCAACCGCGAGATTTCCGGCTCCGGCGCCTTTGTGGCCACGCGCGGGCCGTTCTACATCAACGCGCAAACGCAACGCTACGTCTATGGACCCGGCGATCCGGTGAAGGTGGCCGTGGAGACGAAGGACTACGACGGCAAGGCCGTGGGTGGCGTCGCGTTTCGCCTGGAGGTAGCGCCCTGGTCGGCGAAGAAGACGGCGCAGGCTGCCCTCTCCACACAGCAGAGCCGCACGGGCCCGGACGGCAAGGGCACGGTGGAGTTCCCCGCCCCGCCCAGCGGCTCCTATGTCATCCGCACGACGGCCGGCGAGTTGAATGACACGGCGTACCTGTGGGTCAGCGGGGCATGGTCCGGATCGGCGGAGTCCGAGGCAGAACAGATCCGGATGATCCCGGACAAGCAATCTTACCGGCCTGGCGAGACGGCCAAGGTGCTGATCGTGGCGGGCGTGCCGCAGTGCAACCTGTGGCTTTCACTGGAAGGCAAGACGCTGTATTGGTCCAGGTACGTGGCCGTGGAGGGCGGTACCGTCACCGTGGATGTGCCCATCGAGAGCGGCCACGCGCCGAACGTCTACCTGAACGCCATCTTCCTGAAAAACAACCGGCTCCATCAGGGCACCAAGCTCATCAAGGTGCCGCCGGTTGAGAAACAGATCCAGGTGGAGTTGACCGCCGCCAGGAAAGAGTACAAGCCGGGCGAGCCGGCGCAGTTCGCCTTAACCGCCAAGGACCACAAGGGCCAGCCGGTGCGGGCCGAATTCAGCCTCGGCGTTGTGGATGAAGCCATCTACGCCCTGGCCAGAGAGCAGCAGCCGGACATCCTGAAGGTCTTCTATGGCCAGCAGTGGAACCGCGTGTCCACCGATACGTCGCTCGACTACTACTTCTCGGGCGAGGCCGGCACCCACCGCATGATGCTGGCCCGGGTGGGCCGGCCGCTGGCGCGCGCGCAGTTAAAGCCCGAACGGCTCACTGAGCCCAAGGTCCGCAAGAACTTCCCCGATACGGCGCACTGGGTGGCCGATCTGACCACCGGCGCCGACGGCCGGGCCGAAACGCAGGTGACCTTTCCCGATTCGCTCACCACATGGCGCGCCACGGCCAAGGGTGTCACCGAGGACACTCGCGTCGGCAGCGCGGTGGAGCGCACCATTGTCCGCAAGAACGTCATGGTGACCATGGCCACGCCGCGCTTCTTCACCGAAGGCGACGAGGTGACGGTGCCCGTGCTGGTGCGCAACTACACCAGCGCCGAACAGCGCGTCCAGGTCAGCCTGCAGGCGCAGGGCGCGCAGATCCAGGCCAGCGTTGACGGCGAGGTCAGCGTGGCGGCCAAGGGCGAGACGCGCGTGGATTACCGCTTGCGGATTCCGGGCGGGGCCCAGGCCGTTCTGACGGCGAAGGCGCTCACAACCGGTGAGAGCGACGCGATGGAATTGACCATTCCCATCGAACCCTACGGCCTGAAGCGGACCATGGGCCAGCAGACCCGGATGGACGGCACCGGCGGCCGCCAGAACTTCAGCTTTGACTTCCCCGCCTCCGCGCTGCCGGGCAATCGATTCGTGACCGTGCATCTGACCCCTTCGGCCGCCGGCGCCGTTTTCGGCGCGTTGGAGTATCTGATCACCTACCCCTACGGCTGCACCGAGCAGACGATGTCCAGCTTCCTGCCGAACGTGATGGTGGCGCAGGCGATGAAGGAACTCAAGCTCGCCAGCCAGGTCAACGAAAAGGACCTGGCGAAGAAGGTGCGCGCCGGTCTGGAGCGTCTCTACTCGTTCCAGCATGAGGATGGCGGCTGGGGCTGGTGGAAGGGCGATGCCAGCGATCCGTTCATGACTGCCTATGTCGCCGCCGGTCTGAAGCTGGCCAGCGGCGCGGGCTATCAGGTGGAGGAGGGCCGCGCCAAGCAGGCAGCCAAGGCGCTGGCGCAGATGCTGGCCGGCCCCGCCAAAATCGCTCCGGACACGCGCGCCTACGCGCTGTACGCCATCGCCCTGCAGGGCAAGCCCGAAGCCGCCCTCACTGAAGCCGTCTGGGCGCAGCGCGAGAAGATGACCAGTTTCGGCTGGGCGCTGCTCGGCCTCACGTTCCAGCAGATCCGGGACGCCCGCGCGGCCGAGGTGGCGTCTCATCTGGTATCGACGGCGCGGCAGGAAGGCGAGCAGACGCACTGGGCCTCAGACCGGGACCCCATGCTCGACTTCGAACTCGACAACTCGCACGAGGCGACGGCCTTCGCGGTGAAGTTCCTGGCACAGGCGCAGCCGCAGAGCCCGTTGATTGATCAGGCGGCCCTGTGGCTGGTCAACCACCGCGAGCAGGGCTACTACTGGTCCACCACCAAGAAGACCGCCTTCGTCATCTACGGCCTCACTGACGTGCTGAAGCGCAGCGGCGAACTAAAGCCCGATTACAGCGTGAAGGTCAGCGTGGACGGCCGCGAGGTGCTGGCGAAGTCCTTCTCCGCCGAAGACGCGCTCCGGCCGCAGCCGGTGAAGATCCGTGTGCCGCTCGATGGCCGTACGGCGCGCCCTGTGGTGACCGTCGCGCGCAACGGCACGGGCCGCCTCTACGTCTCACAGTTCTGGGAGTATCGCGCCAGCGGCGCCTCCGATGGCGAGCGTGCGGAGCCCGCCGGCTCCTCACTCAGAATCAACCGCAACTACTATCGCCTCACCGCGCAGCCGGAGGGCGGCCGCATCGTATACGGCATGGAGCCGCTGGAAGGCGCGCCGAAACCCGGCGATCTGGTGGCCGTGCGCCTCTCCATCTTCGGCGGCGCCAATGAACGCTACCTGCTGGTGGACGACCCCTTACCCGCCGGCGCAGAGGTGATCGAACGGGACGAATTGTACGAGATCCGGGGCAAGCCGGCCTGGTGGCGCTCCTGGTTCGAGCGGCGGGAAGTCCGCGATTCCCATGTGACGTATTATCCGTGGGCGGTGCCCAAGGAGGGGCTGGAATACGTCTATCTGCTACGGTTCACAAACGCCGGCAAGTTCGGCGTAGCGCCTGCGCGGGTGGAACCCATGTACCGCCCCAATCATCTGAGCTGGAGTGAGCCGAAGGTTCTGGAGGTGAAGCCGTGAAGCCCGTTTCCGTCCTGTGGGACCGCAAGCTGTTGTGGGCGGAAGAGACGCTTCTTCTCGCCGTGCTGGCGGCCGCCGTATACGGCTGGCTGGCGCTGCCGGTAGCCACCGCGTGGCACCTGGCGTTCCACGTCCTCTCGGCCGCCGGCATCGCCGCGCTCATGGCGTTCGCCGTCCTGCTGGCCCGCCGCGCCTTCGGACCGCTCCGCTGGCGCACTGCCGTACTGGCGCCCCTGGCCATCGCTCTGCTGGGCGCCTTCGGCGCACCGTACCTGCTGGTGCACTGGGTGCCGGAGTTCGGCTCGCTGGCCGCGCAGGCACTCAGTGCCGCGCTTCGCTTCCTGCTGGCCGGACTGGCCGCCACCGGGGCGCTGCTCTGGTTCTGGGCCAACGCTACGGACTGACGCCAGACCCTGCGCGCGGATCCTCTTCTCGACGCCTGGGCACCTTCGGCGCGCCGTACCTGCTGCTGCACTGGGTGCCGGAGTTCGGCTCGCTGGCCGGACTGGCCGCCACCGGGGCGCTGCTGTGGCTCTGGGCCAACGCTACGGAGTGACGCCCAGCGTCACAGACGCCAGGACCGCGGCCAGACCCCGCGTGCGGATCATCTTTTCGACGCGCGCCCGCTCGGCCGGGTGCGTGCGCCCGTCACTCAGGTGATCGGCCAGCCCTTCTTCGAACCACAGCGGCAGCGGCCGCTTGGCATTCAGGCCGAGGACCACGTGCAGCATCTCATGCAGCAGAGTCTGCTCCAGCCCGTGCCCCACCGGCTGCACGTGGATCACTCGGCCTCGCGTCACCGCCGCAACCGTGCCAGGCTCGCCGGTGGCATCGCGGAATACACCCAGTGACGGATAGACTTTCACGAGCGGGCGCTTCGGCGCCTTGAGCGACGTCTTCTGCTCGGCCAGGAGAAGCGCCCGCTCCGCCAGCGGCAGAATTCTCTCCTCACCGCCCGCGCCGCTCAGCCACAACTCGACCCGTTCTCCACTCCCCTTGCGCCACGGAATCTCCTGGGCCGAAACGCCGGCGCGCGTGCCTGGAAAGTAGGCTGCCAGAATCTCTTCCGCCTTCTGCCCGGCTTGGCCGCGCTGCTCGGCGCCGGTCTGGCACAACCCGACACCGTGGCCGGCGCCGGACCCCTGAAACAGCGCGTGCGTGGCACTGCCGCGCACGTCATAGCTGCGGCTCAGCATCAGATTCCAGCCCTTCAATTGTCCGAGGCGCAAATGCAACCGTTCGGCGTCAATCAGACCAACGTCTGATTGCAGCTTCCACGCGCGGCCGGAGGCGGTTCGCCGCGCCACCTCCAAGGCATGAATCGCCGGCAGGCCGAGCGCGGCCGCCAGATCGGCCCAACCCACTTTGGCCGACCACGTAGAGCGCCCGGCTGATAGACAGTAGGTGTCTTCCACGCTGGGCAGGTACGGCCGCGCCGCGTTGGGCCAGATCTCGCTGGCCGCCGCCGTTCGCCCTCCACAGTGCCCCGTATAGATCACCATCGCCGGGCGGCCCTTGT
>JBBQLF010000204.1:0-7503 GCA_038327695.1 Bryobacterales bacterium | reverse complement strand
CACATCCCCCATGGAATGGTAGATCATCTGAGCGCCACCGGCGGCGATCATATCGAGAATGGTCTCGATCTGGTTGGCCACCGTGGGCGCCTGGCCCCGCAGCACGGTGATGTCGCGAATGGTCTTTCCCTCGTAGTCCCGGTTGGGACGGAACGTGGCCACAATCGCGTACGTGTAATCCTCATGGCCGAGGCTCAAGAGCCGGCGTTGCATCCCGGCGGCGATCTCAGCCCGGGTGCCCGGATTCGCGAGGCGTTCCTTGACCCTGGCGGCCCCGTCGGCCAGAGCCCAGGAGGGCAGCGTGATCCCAAGGTTGGTGGACGAATGATCGTAGGGATACTGATCGACAACGACATCCACGCCCTTGCGGCGGTACTCCTCCACCAGCGCGAGCGATTTCTCGCTCATGCCCCAAAGCCGCGGGGTATCGATCTTGAAGTGGGAGAGCTGAACTCGCATTCCGGCTTCGAGGCCCACGCGGGCCGCTTCGTGGATGGCTTCCAGGATCTGGGCGCCCTCGTCGCGCATGTGGCTGGTGTAGACGCCCTGGTAGGCCGCGGCGGCCCTGGCCAGATCCACCACTTCATCGGTAGTGGAGTAGGTGCCCGGTATGTAGATGAGGCCCGTGGAGAGCCCTACGGCGCCCTCCTGCATGGCGCTGTGCACGAGTTCCTTCATCCTCGTGAGTTCGTCCGGCGTGGCGGCCCGGTTGGCGGAGCCCATCGCCGCCCGGCGGACCGTATTGTGCCCGACCAGCGACGCCAGGTTCAGGCCGAGTCCTTTGGCTTCCAACTCACGGAACCAGTCCCCTATGCGCTCCACGGAGCCGCCACAGTTGCCGGTGACGATGGTGGTAACGCCGTCCAGCAGGTAGTTGTCGCCGCGTGGCACCTTCTCCACGGCGCCCTCGACATGCGTATGGATGTCCAGGAATCCAGGCGTGACAACGCGCTCTTTGGCGTCGATCACACGCGTGGCCGCCACAGAGCCCAGCGCGCCCATGGCGCTGATGCGCCCGTTCTTCACCGCGATGTCGGCCCGGAACCAGGGATTGCCGGCGCCGTCAATCACGCGCGCGTTGCGGATCAGGAGATCATACGGCGGCTGGGCCTGGACGCAGGCGGCGAGCAACAGCAGCAGGACAGCCCGTCTCATGCGGCCAGTCATGCCACCATGGAACCGCAAAAAAAGTCGAGCGAGCGTTTGATGAAATCGCGCATCTCGCCGCGCTTCACGATGGCATCAAGAAAGCCGTGCTGGAGCACAAACTCGGAACGCTGGAATCCTTCAGGGAGTTTCTGGCGGATGGTCTGTTCAATCACACGCGGACCGGCGAAACCGATCAGCGCGCCGGGTTCGGCAATATTCAGATCACCCAGCATGGCGAAACTGGCCGAGGTGCCACCCGTGGTGGGATCGGTCAGGATGCTGATGAAGGGGACCCTGGCGCGGTCCAGCTTCATGAGCACCGCGGAGATCTTGGCGAGCTGCATCAGGCTGACGGCCCCCTCCTGCATGCGCGCGCCGCCAGAGGCGGAGACGATCAGCAACGGGCTGCGGTCGGCCAGCGAGCGCTCCACCATGCGCGTGATCTTTTCGCCCATCACGGAGCCCATGGACCCGCCGATGAACTTGAGTTCCAGCGAACAGACGTGGACCTGCCGGCCGTGGATCCTGCCGGTGGCCGTGATGATGGCGTCCTTCATGCCCAGCGCCTTCTGGGTGGCCGCGAGGCGGGTACTGTACGGCTTGGAGTCGACGAAGCCTAGTGGATCAGTGGAGGATAGAGATGGGTCGTGCTCCTGCCACTCGCCGTTGTCCAACAGGAACTTCAGCCGGGTCCGCGCGTCAATGCGGAAATGGTGCCCGCACTTCGGGCAACACTGCATGGTCTCTTCGAGGTCCTTGCGCCAGGTGATCTGGCGGCAACCATCGCACTTGACCCACAGGCCTTCCGTGCGAACGTGCTTCTCCTCGTCGGTAACCTTGGTGACTTTCTTTGAGAGTTTAAACCAGTCCATTGATTCGGCGGTACTCGCCTCAATCCAACGTAGCAAGTACCGCCCATCAGCCTCAAGGGGCAAGATGCGCCGGAGCTACTTCGGCATCGGCACGGTCTTGGGTTCCAGGCCCGCCTTGGCGAGGATCATGTAGACCACAAAACCGGTGATGAAGCTATAGACAACCGCGGGCTGCGCGATTACTTTGAGTTCGGCCGAGACCGGCAGGAATGGCAGAATGCCAACCAGGAAGCCGATGGCCCAGGCGCCGTAGCCCGCCCAGTTGATGCCTTCGCGCGGGCCGGCCCACTTCCTGCCGCTGAGCAGGTAGTCAGCCGCCATCGCGCCGCAGATGGGACCGAAGCTCGCGCCGACGATCGTGAAAAATCCGATCAGATTGGCGGCCACGCCCGTGACGGCCAGGATGATGGCGACGGTCATGCCGACCATCGTGGAGCCAAGGCGCGACACGCCGGGGATCATCGTCGAGAAGCTGTTGCCCGCGATGAATGCGCAGAAACAAGCCGAAGGCACCGACGCCAGCGTAAACAGGAAGAACATGGCCACGGCCAACGGACCGCCGATGCCGCCGACGACATCGCCGTAGTTGAAGCCCTGCACGCCGGGCATCAGCACCTTGGCTCCGGCCACCGACATCAGCGGCAGGCCGCCGGCCACGATGACAGCCAGGACGATGCCGACCAGGCCGCCCCATTTGACGTCGCCTTCATTGCGGCTGTTGGAGCAGATATCGGCGCCGGCCGCACCGGCGGTGGCGAAGAATCCGATGACGATCTGAAGCAGCATGGTGAAGGCGATGAAGGAGTTCGGCTCGGACGGCACGTGGCCGCTGACACCACCCGACGTCTTCGAGAAGACGATGAGCAGCATCACGAGCGGAATGAAATTCAGGTAGGTGGCGATGCGAGCCACATATTGAATCCCCATCACGCCGAACCACGCCATCAGGTAGCCCCAGATGACGCCGACGATGATGAACGGCAGAGTGCCGGGCGTGGCGTCCATGTTGAGCGCCTTCAGGACAAAGGTGGAGGCGAAGAACGTGCCCACCGCAAACCACCCGACTTGCAGCAGGCCCATGAGCAGACCGGGCATGGCGTAGCCGCCGGTGGTGCCGAACGTAGAACTGCCGACGACGTAGAGCGGATAGCCGGTCTTCATGCCAAGCATGGCGGGCACGTAGTAGTACAGAGCGTAGCTCAACGCGCCGGCCACGGCGATGGCCAGCAGGCAGAGCCCGATGGTGCCGCGCGTGATGGTGCCGGCGGCGATGGAGTCGTAGAAGGCGATCCAGAGGAAAATGCCGGCGTAAGTCGGCGCAACGTTCTTAAACCAGGGCGCGCGGTTGGCGGCCGGGTTGGGGACGGCTTTGGCTAGATATTGGGGCAGCATGGCTACGTGAGTATATTACACACGCCATGCGCAATGGGGACCGCCTCAGGCGTTGAGGTGGCGGCCCATCCGCTCGATGGCCTCATCGATCTCCGCGGGGCTCTTGAAGCCGATGGTGACCGCGTCCACAGTGCCGAGCTGCATGACGAACTTGACGGAGGCGTCGCGCACTTCTGCGTCCTTGAATGCTCCTTCGCCCATGATCTTCATGCCAATCACGCCGGTGCCCTGTTTGTGCACCTTGGCCACGTGCGAGATCACTTCCGGCACGTCACCCTTGTTCTCGGCCGATTCGCCGCCCTGCAACGAATCCATCCGCGTGCCGTTGTGGTTGACGCGCATCAGCGCCACGTCCAGCCATTTGTTGTCCGGAAAAGCGCGCAGCGGCAGCAAGCCGTGGCAGGAGGCGCCGTGGGCCAGAATGACGTTCTTGCGCTTGGCTTCGTCAAACTCGTCGCGCAGCTTCTTGAAGTTCTCTGCCCAATCGGCGGTGCGCACGCAGTGCAGCAACAGCACATCGAGCTGCTCGGTTTGAAGCTCCGTGCGGAGGCGGTCAATGGTCGCCTGCGGGTGCTCCTGATCCTTCAGGCGGTACTTCGTCATCACGCGGTAAGAGTCGCGCGGCAACCCCTTCAGCGCTATGCCGAGCATGGTGGGCATCTCTCGGTAGTTATCGGCCGTCTCGAAGAATCGAATGCCGCGGTCATAGGCATAGCGAACCAGCTTGGTGAACGCCTCCTGCCCGAGTTCGCGCTGTACCTTGCCGCCGAAGGTGCCGGTGCCGAAGGCAAGCCGCGTCACCTTCACGCCGGACTGGCCGAGCGGAACCCAATCTGTGGCGGCACGTTTAGCCGCGGCCAGCGCGGATCCACCAATGGCCAGAGCGCCAGCTGCGCCTGCCGTGGTACGGAGGAAATCTCTTCTGCTGAAGTTCGCCATGCCCTACTCCTTGCAATCTGACTTATCGCACACAGTATCACACCGGCGATGCTTGTGGTGAGGAGGAAGTTCAGCGTTGGCTCACGGCGCCGCTACTCATCAGCTTCTCAAACTTGGCCTTCTGTTCCTTGGTGAGCGCGTTCATGATGCGCGTTCTTCCGCTGGAATGCCAGTCGTCCATCTGGCCCTGGAGGCTCTGGTAGTAGAGAACCAAATCGTCGAGAACCGTTTCGATCTCCTTGGCCTGCTCCGGCGTGAGAGCGAGTTCCTTCTGCAGGAGGGAGATCGTGTATTCGCGCTGGCCCTCTTTCCACAGCGGTGCGCTGGCGGAGACGCGCGGGGCGGTGAGTGAATTGCTCAAGCGCACAACCAATGCACCGGCTGCCGCGCCACAGAGAAAAACGGCTAGTAGGACGAGCAGAATCCTGGGATGGTGCCAAGTGGGCCGATTGTCGCTGAGACTGCTTCGCACGCTCACCGGGTTCTCCTAGTCGGAAGAAACGGGAAGTAGCGGCGAGGGGCCGCCGCCGGAATAGCTGGCAAGGTTGGTGAGCACCACGGCGCGGTCGCGGCTGGGGTCGGCCCCGGTGGCTGCCGGCATCACTTCGGAAGCGAGAAGCGAAACTGGATTGCTCTCATGCAGAACTGGCGACGGATTCGTCTGCCAGACCGCCGACGAGAGAAGCACGAACAGGGCCAGGCACGCCAAGGCCAACCGCTTGCCGAATACCGGCTCCAGGAACACGCCCCAAAATGACTTCCCGCTCTGTACTTCAATCCGGTCCATCACCCGCGCATAGAAACCCGCCGCTGGTTCAGCATCGGCCGGAGCGCGCAGTTCGCGCATCCAGCCGGCCTGCTGCTTCATCTGCCCGGCCTCGGCGGCACATTCCACGCACACTTGCAAATGGGCGGCCAGACCCCTGTAGTTCGCCGAGCCTGCCCTACCTGAGAGGTAATCCTCTAAGCCATCTTCGACGGGCTGATGCATATCAGTCTTCCCTCAGTAATTTCAGTCGTTCGCCAAAACCGGCCGGACCATGAATCTTCGCTTCAGCCTGAGCCCGGCCGATGGTCTCACTTTCCCACCCAAGCCGGCCCAACCAAGCTGGAAAGCACGTTCATGTGTCTCCGCCTATCATATCCAGACTCCGGCAAAGCGCAAGAGCCCGGTTCATCGCTTACCCGGCAGCCAGCCGGCCACCTGGCGCTCGCATCAGCCGCTGCGCTGCCTTCAATAACTTCTGGCGGGCACGAAACAACTTCACTTTTATCGTATTCTCGTTCATCCCGGTCATCTGCGCCAATTCCTCGACGGAGTGCCCTTCCACTTCCTTCAACATCATGAGATTCCGGTCTTCCGCGGAAACCTTGGCGAGCAGTTTGTTGACCAGGTCCCGCTTGGCCAGCGCCGTGTCGATGGGTTGCGCGCCATCGGGCTCGCTCCGCTCCATGTTGATGGCGTCGTCCTCACTGCAATCGCTCTCGTAGACCAGCTTCCGCACTTTTTTCTTCCGCAGGTAGTCGTAGCATTCGTTGACGGTGATCTTATAGATCCAGGTCAACAGGCTGCTGCGGAAGTCGAAATTGTGAATGGAGAAGTAGATCTTCGTGAACACCTGCTGAGCGATATCCTCAGCGTCATTCCGATTCCGGAGAATGCCGAAGATGATCGAGAAGACCTTGGACTGGTAGCGGTCCACGATCTCGCGGAAAGCCAGCTCGTCCCGAGCCTGCACTCGGCGGACCAGTTCGGCTTCTTCGGTCTTGCGGTATTCCACGCGTGTCTTACCCTGGCGGGAAGCCGATGCCTGCATTCCAGCACTGGGAATTGGGAAAACGCCAGTATAGCCACTCATGCCCTACCGACGTGCGGCAGCCTGGCGCGGTTTCAACGGACTGAACCACAATAACAGATCGCCGCAACCTTTCGCCCCCGGCCCGCATCCCCCTAGTGAGAGAGTAGTGCCTGCGGCTCATGCTACAATGAGCATTCAGGACATTTCTGTAGGAGGTCCATCAACTCAATGGTTACATTGACCGAAACGGCCGTTGGCAAGGTGAAAGAGATTCTCGGCTCGCAGGAGCCGAAGCCAGCCGGATTGCGCATCTCGGTGGTCGGTGGCGGTTGCTCCGGATTCAGCTACTCCATGGCCTTCGAGAACGCCCCCGGATTCCTGGACAAGACATACAAGTTCGATGAGCTGAACGTCTTCATCGATCAAGCCAGCCTGTTGTACCTGGATGGCGCGGAAGTGGATTATGTGGAGAACCTGGAAGGCTCGGGCTTCAAGTTCAACAACCCCCAGGTGAAGTCCACCTGCGGGTGCGGATCCAGCTTCAGCGTTTAGGCGGCAGCGGCTGTTTTTGGGCAGCGGCTCCCTACCGGGGAGCCGCGCCGAGTTCCATAATGGAACGGACGGTCAGACTCCCGTTGTCAGCTGTCCTCTTCTGCTTCGGCATATTCTCCCTGCGCATGCCGGACGTTGCACCTCCAATCTGCCCGTTAGTGCTGTCACTCCACCGACCCGATCCACGAGTCTAGTCCCCGCCGCCCTACTTCCCCCCGAACCGGCATTTGTGCGCTGCGCTGCCAGGCGCCCGCACGAATCTCCCACCGTGGACAGTCCGCAACTTGCCGCTCGCCACGGCCCCGCCCGGTGTGGCGTACTTCAGCGGGCCGCTGACTCGCAGGCCGGGCGAAATGCATGAGTTATCGGGCTTTCCTGCCAGCGCCTGCAACCCAAAAACCGGGAGTAGAGAGGGGCCGCCCTGTTCCGCGATTGCCCGCACGCAAGAATGATCGAGCCCGCAGGCTGCTCAAATACTCCCGCGGCTGCGTTCCGAGCGCCGTCCGGCCGCCGGCGCAACCCTTTGGGCCACTTGGTCTTGCGCCCTCCAGCTCTGCCGGTCGTCGACGATGACTGGCATCGCATCACTCCTCCCTCCTCGCTGGAGGACGCAGTACCCAGTGGCGCAGCCCGCGCGAGTATTTCAGCAGCCCGCTAGGGCTTCGGCGCTCGCGAGAAACGACCCAGGTCTGCTCGCCAAAAGTGACCCACCCAGGCCGCTGCGCCAGAGGGCCTTCGGCGTGCCGCGCCACGCGGCATTCGCCGCGGATGATAACGCCACACCAACTGGCTACGGGAAA